>JBKPFI010000360.1:0-2023 GCA_046728775.1 Actinomycetota bacterium
CGACGACAACGGCGCCCCCGCCAATCCAGAGGTTCGGCTTGACGCGACGGCCGCGCAGGATCGAGTGCAACGACCCGCCGATGAGAAACGCGCTCCCGTACGTGTTCAGGGCTACGGCCCACAGGAACGCGTGCCCGCCCAGCGCGTCGTTCGCCGGGGGCCGGCCGTGCGGGGTCGCGGCCAGGCTGGCGGCATCCACCGGCGCGAGCACTACCGTCGCCACCGCGGCCAGGGTCGCGACGACGAGCCCGCCGAGCAGCAGGTCGCGCGCCCGCCTCGGTAGCGCGAGCCAGGCCGAGCCGCTGCCGAGGTACGCCACCGTCAGCACACCGCCGGCGAGGTAGTAGGTGCGGAAGAGCGCGGGCGTCCAGCCCGCGCGCTGGGCAAGCGCCTCCGCGGCCGCTGCGGCGGCGAACAGCGCGAAGCCCGCCGCCCACAAAGCCTTCTGACCGGCCGGCCGGCGCAGGAAGGATCGCAGCAGGAGCGTGCTGAAAAGCCCAGCAACGAGCGCAGCAGCGATCGGCAGGAACGCGTCGATCACCGCGGGGACCGAAGCTCCGGGCCGCAGGCTGATCGGTGTTACGAGAGCTCCTCGGCGTACCACCGTCAGGTAGGCGAAGTCCCGGCCGCCGAACATCCCCTGATGCGTCCCCACGAAGAGGTACCGGCCCGGAGCGAGCGGATGTGACGGCGCGAGCCTGAGGATCCGTGGCGACCGTGCCTGCACCGTGAGCGGCAGCCGATGTCGGCGGTCGACGTCAAAAAGACGGTATGCGTCGTGGTTATCGACGGCGGCCGCCCGGACGACGAAGGAGCGCACGTCACCAGACCGAAGCCGGAGTGCATCCTGTGGGTAAGGATCCTGAGGGTCGCGCCAGGAGAACAGGGCGATTGTCCCCTTCGACGTCGTCAGGAACTGGCCCGTGACCTCCTTTGTGAAGCCGGTCTGGTACGCGTAGCGGACGGAGCCCGTGCCGATCCCGCTCACGGCGGGCACGAACGGAAGCGCGAGCAGGACAAGCAAGATCGTGCCGGCCGCGATGGTGACCCGCGTCCGGTACCCGCGCCGCCGTCGTCGACGTCCGCGAGGCGGCCTCCCGTCCAGCAGGCGCCGGCGGCGGCGATGCGCCAGGTAGAGGGCGGCCGCGGAGAGCACCGCCGTGCCCGCCAGCCAGACGAACTCGAACTTCCAGCCGACGCCGCGCAGAGGGCCCGTGCCGTACGGGCTGAACGCGGAGGGAATAACGGCCCAGGCGAGCACAGGGCCGACGAGGAGCAGGATCGCCGCCACGAACGGAAAGCCCGCAAAGAGCCAGCCGATGCCGGGGAAGCCCAGCAGCGCCATCGGGAGCTCGTACCCCGCAAGCGCCGCTGGGCGGCGCCTCCGGACGCGCCTGGGAATCCGGCCGGCGTAGACGGCCGGTGCGGCCGCGACGGCCCGCCGACCGGCCCTGCGCTGGCGCGCGGTCATGCTCCAGCAGGCGCCGGCATAGGTGCCGAATCCGACCAACATGGCGAAGGCCGCCGGGACGAGGATCAGCGCCTGCCACGGCTCGAGACCGGCGACCGCGCCCGCGAAGGTCCGGTCGCCGGAGACCTCGTGAGCCTCGAGTGCCGAGAACGTCATCCCGGCGGCGTAGTAGACGGCCGTCCCGCCGGCGACGCCGACGAGGGCCGCCCGGGCGAGGCCAGGTCTGGCACGGGCGCCGAGTTGCGTCAGCAACCCCAGTGCGACGCCGACGAGGATCACCATCAGCCCGCCGAGCATGTTGAGCTGCGCGTGCAGGTTCACGATCACGCCGCCCGCGTCGCCGCCTCGGTCGAGGAGCTCGTGCACCGCCGGGAATGCCTGGACCGGCCCTTGCAGCGTCCCGACTGCGAGCGCCGCGCATCCGGCCAGCACGAACGCGCGTGCCGATGAGGGTGCGCCCCGGAAGGAGCGAAGCAGGACGGCCAGCAGCACCCAAAGGGCGGCGAACATCGCGGCCCCTGCGGCCATGATCAGGTACGGATGGAGTGGCGT
>JBKPFI010000450.1:0-4000 GCA_046728775.1 Actinomycetota bacterium
TACGAGGTTCCCGGCGTGCGGGTCGCCGACCCGAAGGCGTGCCAGTGCGGCGAGGTCCTGAAGGGCGTGATCAAGCCGTGGGAGTGCAAGGTCTTCGGTACCGCGTGCACTCCCGAGCGGCCGATCGGGACGTGCATGGTCTCCTCCGAGGGAGCCTGCGCGGCCTACTACAACTACGGGCGCTTCGCGCGGGAGCGTGCGGTCGTATGAGGCGTCGCTTGCGATGCCGACTGGGAGGCCGGAGCGGCTTTGCTGCGGCCGGTCAACGCAGCCCCATGGATCGCCGAGATTCCGAAGTGAAGGTGCGGCGCGCGTGAGCGGTTCTGAGGAGCATGCCCTCGAGCTGATCGAGCGGGTTCGGGCGAAGCCGGCGCGTTTCCGAGACGCGCAGATCACGATGGCCCACGGCGCCGGCGGCAAGGCGACCGCGACGCTGATCGAGGGCCTGCTCGCGCCGGCGTTCGGCCTCGCCGAGCTGGCGGACGCGGCTCTCGTGGACGGCTTCGCGGTGACGACCGACAGCTTCGTCGTCAAGCCGATCCGCTTTCCGGGCGGCTCGATCGGCGAGCTCGCCGTCAACGGCACCGTGAACGACCTTGCCGTCGCCGGAGCCAGGCCGCTCGCGCTGACGCTCTCACTCGTGCTCGAGGAGGGCCTCGCGGCCGAGGAGCTGCAGGCCGAGGTCGAGGCGATCGCGGCCGCGGCCACGGCCGCGGAGGTGGAGGTCGTCGCGGGCGACACCAAGGTCGTCGAGCGCGGCCACGCCGACCGGATGTACGTGACGACCACCGGCCTCGGCCGTGTCGACCCGCGCGCGTCACTCTCGACCCGCTCGCTCGAGCCCGGCGACCGGATTCTGCTCTCGGGCCCCATCGGGCTGCACGGGGTGGCGATCATGCTGGCGCGCGGCGAGTTCGACCTCGGCGCCGAGCTCGAGTCCGACACCCGCTCGCTCTGGCCGGCCGTGGACGCCCTGCTGGAGGCTGCGGGGCCGTCGCTGCGCTGCCTGCGCGACGCCACGCGCGGCGGCGTCGCGTCCGTCGTCAACGAGCTGGCGCGCGCCTCCGGGGTGGCGATGGTCGTGCGGGAGGCCGACGTCCCGGTTCCTCCGGCCGTCGCGGGGGCGTGCGAGATCCTCGGGATCGACCCGATGTACGTGGCCAACGAGGGGGTGCTGGTTTGCTTCGTCGCGCCGGAAGGCGCCGCGGAGGCGCTTGCTGCGCTCCGGTCGGTGCCGGGCCACGAGCAGGCGGCGGAGATCGGCGAGGTCCGGACGGAGCCGCCGGGGCTCGTGCTGGTCGAGACGGCATTCGGCGGCAGACGTGTAATGGACCTGCTCGTGGGAGATCCGCTCCCCAGGATCTGCTGAGAGGAGGCGGGGGATGGCTCAGGACGTCGACTACGGAAAAGAGCTCGTGAAGTTCCTTCGGGATGCGCACGCGATGGAGCAGCAGTCGCTGCAGACGCTGCAGGCCGCGGTCAAGGTCGCTGGGGACCCGCAGCTCGAGTCGCTCTACCAGGGGCACATCGTGGAGACCCAGCGTCACCTGGAGCTGCTCAAGGAGCGGCTCGGGGCGCAGGACGAGTCACGGTCGCTGCTGAAGGACCTCCGCGGCCGCCTCACCGCGGCCCAGGTCGGGCTCGGCGTGGTCGCCGACTCCGACACGCCCGCGAAGCTCGTGGCCACGGCGTACGGGTTCGAGCACTTCGAAATCGCGATCTACGAGCTTCTGAAGCGGGTCGCCCGGCAAGCCGGCGATCCGGATGCGGCGGAGATGGCCGAGAAGATCCTCGTGAACGAGCGTCAGGCCGCGGAAAAGCTGGCCGCGTCGTACGACCTCGCACTGGAGCGGTCGCTCCACGGCTCGGTGAAGGCCTGAGGTTGCACGAGCTCTCGATCGCCGACGCCATCGTGGCAATCGCCCGCGACCACGCCGCGGGCCGCCGGGTGGCGAGCGTCGAGGTGAGGATCGGCCGGCTGCGCCAGGTCGTCCCGGATGCGCTAGGGCTCGCCTTCGACCTGGTCGCCGAGGGGACCGAAGTCGAGGGAGCCGTGCTGCAGGTCGAGCACGTCCCGGTGCGGGTCGCCTGCGCGCGCTGCGGCGCCGAGAGCGACGCAGCCGACTTCCCGCTCGCGTGCGTGCGCTGCGGGGGCGTGGAGGTGGATGTGGTGTCGGGCGACGAGCTGCTCGTGGACGCGCTCGAGCTCGAGGAGGAAGCACTTGCGGTGAAGGGAGGGTAGAGCCGTGGAAGCAAGCAGAGCGACGCCCGGCTACGACGAGATCCAGGCGGCCGGGGGCGTCGAGGAGCTGCACATCCTCTGGATCTCCGAGGGAATGAGCTGCGACGGCGACACCGTCTCCATTACCGCGGCCACCCTGCCTGCGCTGGAAGAGGTCGTGCTCGGGCTGATCCCGGGCCTGCCGAAAGTGCACCTGCACAACAAGGTGCTCTCCCCGACGCTCGGCGGCGAGGAGTTCCTGCAGCCGTTCCGCCAGGCGGTGCGCGGCGAGCTCGACGCTCCCTACGTGCTCGTGATCGAGGGCTCGATCCCGAACGAGAAGATCAACGGCGACGGCTACTGGACGTCGTTCGGAAACGACGAGGCAACGGGCGAGCCGCTGACGCTGAACTGGTGGATCGACCACCTCGCGCCGGGCGCCTGGGGCGTCGTCGCCGCCGGGACCTGCGCGACGTACGGCGGCATCCACGCGATGGCCGGCAACCCGACGGGGTGCATGGGCCTCGCCGACTACCTCGGCTGGGAATGGCGCTCACCGGTCAGCGGCCTGCCGATCGTGAACGTCCCCGGCTGCCCCGTCCAGCCCGACAACTTCATGGAGACGCTGCTCTGGTTGCTCTACCAGGCCGCCGGGCTCGCGCCGGTGATCCCGCTGGACGAGAAGCTCCGGCCGCAGTGGCTCTTCGGGAAAACCGTGCACGAGGGTTGCGACCGCGCGGGCTACTACGAGCAGGGCGACTTCGCCCACGATTACAACTCGCCGAAGTGCATCGTCAAGCTCGGGTGTTGGGGCCCGGTGGTCAACTGCAACGTGACGAAGCGAGGCTGGATGGACGGGATCGGCGGCTGCCCCAATGTCGGCGGCATCTGCATCGCCTGCACGATGCCCGGCTTCCCCGACAAGTTCATGCCGTTCATGGACGAGCCTCCGGGCGCCTCGCTGTCGGGGGCGTTGATCAAGAGCCCCTACGGGCCGTTCATCCGGCTGATGCGGAGCCACACCAACAAGACCGCGAACAAGGAACCGAAGTGGCGCCACAACCGTGACGAGCTGACGACCGGCTACGACCCCCGCTGGCGGGGCTAGGAGGACCCATGGCCGTACGAGAACGAGTCGAGCACGAGAAGCGCAACATCGTCGATATGTCGTGGGATCCGGTCACCCGGATCGTCGGCAACCTCGGCATCTACACGAAGATCGACTTCGACAACCGCGAGGTGATCGAGTGTCGCAGCACGTCGTCGATCTTCCGCGGCTACAGCGTCTTCATGAGAGGCAAGGACCCGCGCGACGCCGGCTTCATCACGAGCCGGATCTGCGGCATCTGCGGCGACAACCACACCGTCTGCTCGAACTACGCGCAGAACATGGCCTTCGGGATCACGAACCCGCCGCTCGGCGAGATCATCATCAACCTCGGCGAGGCCGCCGAATACATGTTCGACCACACGATCTTCCAGGACAACCTGGTGTTCGTCGACTTCTGCGAGCAGATGGTCAAGGACACGAACCCGAGCCTGCTCGCGAAGGCCGAGAAGACGGAGGCGCCGAACGCCGCCACGCACGGCTACCGCACGATCGCGGACATCATGCGCTCCTTCAACCCGTTCGAGGGAGACACCTACAAGGAGGCGCTGCACTTCAGCCGCGTCACCCGCGAGATGTTCTGCCTGATGGAGGGGCGGCACGTGCATCCCTCGACGGTGTATCCCGGCGGGACGGGGACGGTGCCCACGCCGCAGGTCTTCACGGACTAC
>JBKPFI010000260.1:0-2037 GCA_046728775.1 Actinomycetota bacterium
GCTTCAGTCGCTGATGGCCGGCGCGCTCGACATGGAGGTCTCGGAGGTGATCGAGCGCGTGCTCGAGCGGAGCGGCTACCTGGAGGCGCTGCGGGCCGAGCGCACGATCGAGGCGCAGGGCCGCATCGAGAACCTGCAGGAGCTCGTCGGCGTCGCCCAGGAGTACCAGCACACCGCGGACGAGCCCTCCCTGTCGGGCTTTCTCCAGGAGATTTCGCTCTACTCCGACCAGGACGCGATCCGCGGCGAGCAGAGCCTCGTGACCCTGATGACGCTGCACAACGCGAAGGGGCTCGAGTTCCGCGCCGTCTTCATGATCGGGATGGAGGAGGGCATCTTCCCGCACGCGCGTTCGATCGAGGAGCAGGGGCTCGAGGAGGAGCGGCGCCTCGCGTACGTGGGCATGACCCGCTCGAAGGAGCGGCTCACGCTCACGCACGCCAGCGCCCGCTCGCTCTGGGGGAGCCGCTCGTACAACCTGCCGTCGCGCTTCCTCGACGAGCTGCCGGAGGACCGGATCGAGCGGCAGCGGCTGCAGCCCGCCTCGTGGTCGGGCTACGGCTCTCCGACCGGGATCGCGCCTCGCTCCGAAACGCCGGCGCTCTCGACGGGCGACTCCGTCCGGCACGAGACACTCGGCGAGGGCGTCGTCACGGCGATCGAGGGCGGTGGCGTGGTCACTGTGCGGTTCGCGGGCGACGGCAGCGAGCGGCGCCTGATGCTCGACTACGCGCCGCTGGAGCGCATTTGACGATCGAGGTCAGGGTCGCCGATGCGGAAGAGGTCGGCGGCGCGCTCACGCCGATCTGGCAGTACTTCGGCGGCGGCCCGGAGCCCGAGGACGTCGAGCGACTCGGCACGATCCTGCCGCCGGAACGGGTACACGCGGCGGTCGAGGACGGCGCGATCGTCGGCGGCGCGGGCGCGTACCTGTTCGAGACGACGGTGCCCGGCGGCGCCCAGGTGCCGACCGCGGGCGTGATGGGGGTCGGCGTCCTGCCGACTCACCGCCGGCGCGGCGCGCTCACCAAGCTGATGCGCCGTCAGCTCGCCGAGGCGCACGAGCGCGGGGAGCCGCTCGCCATGCTCTTCGCATCCGAAGGCGCGATCTACGGACGGTTCGGCTACGGCCTCGCCTCGCTCGCAGGGCACATCGAGTTGCCGAAGGAGCACGCCGTGCTGTGGGACGACGAGCCGCTGGGGCAGGCGCGGCTCCTCGACACTGAAGAGGAGGCGCTCGAGCTGCTGCCCGGCATCTACGACCGCGTGCAGACCGAGACCGCTGGGATGTTCACGCGATCGCCGGACTGGTGGCGCGTACGGCGCTTCCGCACTTGGCGGGGCGGCCAGCAGCTCCGCGTCCTGATCGAGCTCGACGGTCGACCCGAGGCCTACGCCATGTACCGCTTCGAGTTCTCGGCGAGGCACATGATCAGCGGGACCACGATGGAGGTCAACGAAGCCCTCGGAACCTCGCCGCGGGCGCTCGCCGCGATCTGGCGCTACCTCCTGAGCATCGACTGGATCGCCCGAATCGACGCCTCGTGGCTGCCGCTCGACCACCCGCTCTTCCTCTGGCTGCGCGAACCGCGCCGCATGAACTTCGACGTGGGCGAGGCGCTCTGGGTGCGCGTCGTCGATGTCGGCGCGGCCCTGTCTGCCCGCGGTCTCGGCGAGGGCGCGATCGCGCTCGACGTTCGCGACGAGTTCTGCCCGTGGAACACCGCGCGCTGGCGCGTCGCCCAGGGAGCAGCCGAGCGGACGACGGCCGAGGCGGACATTCGCCTCGATGTGAACGAGCTCGGCTCCGTCTATCTCGGCGGTTTCACCTTCGACCAGCTGCGCCGGGCCGAGCGGCTCGAGGAACTGAAGCCGGGGGCCGTGGCGCGCGCGGACGAGCTCTTCCGTACCGAGCGGCAGCCTTGGTGCCCGGAGCTCTTCTAGCGGATCGACTCGACCCAGTCCCAAGGTCGGCCGCAGAGCGTGCTCGCGCGGCTCGAAGAGACCTTGATCACGGGCTCGCGCGAATCGACGGGG
>JBKPFI010000269.1:0-3062 GCA_046728775.1 Actinomycetota bacterium
ATGACCGGATCCTGCGCGGGGTCGCGCCAGCTACGGAAGTCCCACCACTCGACGTCGCCGCGGTGGAGCCGGTACTCGGCGGCACTACGGTCGGCGAGATAACCGTTCACGTAGTAGAACCACGCTCGGTTGCCGTGCTCCTCGACACCGTCGACTGCGCGCACGTAGCGCCCGCCGAAGCGCGTCTTCACGTCCGCCACGCGATCGAGCGCTTGGAGGGCCGACGTGCCGGCCGCTACCCGGGCGACGTGGAGCACGTGTGCGCCGCGATCGCGGGTGACCCAGAGGGTCGCGCGGCCGGCGCCGCCCGCCGACGACGACGAGCCACAGCCGGCCAGCGTGACCGCCAGGACCGCTACCGCGGCGAGCTTCACCGCAGCGCGTTCGACCGCACGGCATCCTTGAGCGTCGCCATCACGAGCCCGCGGTGTTTGCCCAGGCACGCGGAGCCGGTCCGCGCGACGACGGTTCGGCCGTCCACGTGCAGCCGCGCCCCGCGCGCGGCCTTCGACTTGCCTGTGTCGTCCTGCGACAGCACGCGGTAGCACCCACGCTTCGGGCCCGCCCGCAGCACGAGCGTCGGCGGCCCGCCGCTGGGCCCGAAGGTCGCCCAGTACCAGAGCACGCGGTCGCCGTCCTTCAGGTTCACCTTGTCCGCCCCGACCGGCGGCGAGACGCCGTTGACCTTGAACACCCAGCCCGTTGAGGCCCCGGCCACGTAGCGGCCGATCTGGTCGACGTAGGGCCCGAATGACGTGTTCGAAACGTGGTAGTAGAACTCGCCGGCGATGCTGGCCGAGTCGAGCGCGTCGAGCGCGTTCGCCTTCACCGTCAGTGTCGGCTCCGTCGAGCCGTAGATCGTCCGCGTCTTGCCCTCGACGCGCACGTGCACCCGCAGGGCCGAGGCCGCGGGGACGATCAGAAGCGCCGCCACGCCGGCGGCGAGGAAGCTGGAGAGACGCCTTGACACGAATCCTCCTTCCGCGAGGGGTTCGGGTTCACCGGCGGGCGGCAGGTCTTCTGACTCGGGGCTCCCTCCGGCGCCGCCTTCCCGGCCTCACGGCCAGTGGCACCTCGGCGCGGGAGCGTCTCCCCTCACAGCGGCGGGACCGTCCCGGACTCGCACCGGGTTCCCTTACCGCTCGCCTAGCGCCGGAGCCTACCATTGGCGCTCGTGAGAGTTTCGCGACCGCTCTTCCTTTGGGGGCCCGTCGTCCTCTGGGCGGCGGTGATCTTCGCCTTCTCCTCGGTTCCGAACCTCGCGACCGACCTCGGCGTCTGGGACACGATCCTGCGCAAGTGCGCGCACGCGTCCGAGTACGCGGTGCTGGCGGTCCTCCTGTTTCGCGCCCTCGGGCGGAACAGGCCGGCGTTCCTGATCGGGTTCGCCTACGCGATCACCGACGAGCTGCACCAGGCGTTCGTCGGCGGTAGGCACGCCTCACCGTTCGACGTGTCGATGGACGCAGCGGGCTTGGCGCTCGGCCTTCTCGTCCTGCACGCGACGAGGCTGTGGACGCCCTCGCGCTCGGCCTAGACGGCCTCCGTAGAATCGGGGCGTGGCCGACCGGAAGACCCTCGACGACCGGCAGCTCGACGCGGTGCTCGAGCGGCTCGACGGCCTGCGCGCGGAGCTTCAGCAGCTGAACCGGCGGCTCGACCAGACCGAGGGCTACCTCGCGCTGGCGCACGAGCTGCGCTCGCTGAACGAGTCGCTGCAAGCACTGGCATACGCCGCCTTGGGCCAGCAGGGCCCGCAGGTACGCCGCCGGCGCACCGGCTAGCCCCCGAGGCGCCGCTTGCGGTGCCGCTTCAGGACGCGCGGGCTCGCCCGGGCGTCCGTCTGAAATGACCGGTCGAGCCGAGGGGACTGCGCCGCTAACGCTCTAGGCGGTAGATCCGCCCGAGGCGCGGCGACGTGGCGTAGAGCTCGCCACGCGCGTCCTCGCCGAAGGTCGAGATACCGGGAAACGAACCCGGCTCGCGCCGCACGTCGGTCGCCTTGCCGCCGACGAGCCGCATGCTCCAGATCTCGCCGGTGTACGCGTCGCCGTAGACGTACCGGCCACGCGCCGCGGGAACGGCTTTGCCGCGGTAGACGAAGCCGCCGGTGATCAGGCAGGCCTCGAGGGGGTCGTCCTCGCGGTGCGGGTGGACGAAGACTGGGAAGACGAGCTCGCCACGACGGTTCAGCGCCGTCGACTTGAACGTCACCTTCCCCTCGTAGCGCGACCAGCCGTAGTTCGCGAGCCGGCCGAGCCTGCCGCGCGGGCGGACGTCCAGCTCCTCCCAGCGCTTCTCGCCGCGGTCGGCGAGGTAGAGGTCGCCGGTCGCCCGGTCGAACGAGAACCGCCACGGAAAGCGGAGGCCGTAGCCGACGACCTGCCACCGCGCGCGCCGCCGGTCGACGTCGATGCGCAGCAGCTTGGCCTGCTTCGTAGCGAGCTTCTGCCCGCGGTTGCCGGGATCGCCGTCGCCGCCGCCGTCGCCGATGCTCACGTAGAGCAGGCCGTCGGGCCCGAACTGGAGCTGACCGCCGCTGTGCCGCTCGTAGGGCTGGCGGACGAGGAACAGCTGCCGCAACCGCCGGATCGCGCGAACGCCGTCCGAGCGGTACTCGACGACCCGGGTATCGCCGCGGTTGTCGGCGTAGGCCGCGTAGAAGCGTCGGTTGACCGCGTAGCGCGGGTGGAAGGCGAGCGAGAAGAGCCCCTGCTCCGGCCCGGGGCTGCCGACGAGGCCGCGGATGTCGAGGAACGGCTCGTTCCGCAGCCGGCCGTTCACCAGGACGCGCACGCTTCCGGCCTTCTGCGCCACGTAGAGCCGGCTCGGCTCGCTGCGCGGTGCGCCGATCCACCAGGCGCCGCGAAGACCCGAAGCGAACGGACGGAACCGGAGCTCGGTTCGCACGGCGTTCGAGGCCAGCTCGGATCGGAGCTCCGATCCGAGTGACTCCGAGAGGGTGTGCTGGACGGCCGCGCGGGCGAAGCCCGCACGGCCTCGATGGTCGGCGCCGCCCCGCGCGGCGCCTCCGGCCGCGAGCAGCCGCGCGACCGCGCAGG
>JBKPFI010000371.1:0-8079 GCA_046728775.1 Actinomycetota bacterium
CTACCTGGATGTTTTCAGCTGGGTTGTCATGCGCCTCAGTCATCTCGCCATTTTCGATCGTGCGGACGCTGAGGTGTGCCGCGAACGCCGATCTCGGGGCCACCAAGAGGTTCGCGAAGTAGGGTGGGCGAGTGGTCGCGACGGCGAAGAGCGTCCAGCTGCGGTCGATCGCGCAGGATGTCGCGGACGCCCTGCCCGTGACCGTCGAGGAAGTGGTGCTGACCGGGAGTGTCTCGCGCGGCGTCGCGGACGACGTCTCCGACATCGAGATGCTCATCGTGACGCGTGGCGAGCTCGCCCTCGCGGACTGCTTCTCGCTCGCTGCAGCCGCCGGGCTTACCGACCTCGATACGTGGGGCCAGCAAGGCGTGCCGACGAAGCGTGTCTCGGGCTATCGCGACGGCGTTCCGCTCGAGCTCGTCTGGTGGTCGCGCGCGCACGCCGAGACGGCGATTGATGCCATCTTCGCCGGCGATCCCTCCACGACTGCCGACGCGATAGCTCACGGCGTCGCCTTACGCACGTCGGGGCTGCTGGCGCAGTGGCAGGAGCGATTGCGCCACTACCCCGACGAGCTTGCCGAGGCAGCGATCGAGGACGCGGCGCTGACGTGGGGCGGTTTTACGCCCGCGGGCCTCCTGACGATCATCCGGCCGGGAGAGCGACTATCCCTGCTCGAACGCATGGTCGACGACGCGATCCGCGTCGTTCGCATCGTCTTCGCGTTGAATCGTGTCTGGCAGCCGACGACGAAGCGGCTCGCAGATCGTGTCGCTCCGCTAAAACACAAGCCTGAACGCCTGGCCGACCGGATCGAGGAGGCGCTGACAGAGCCCGATCCTCGGCGTGCCGTGCTCATCCTGACCGAACTCCAGGCCGAGACGGTCGCGCTCGCGCCGGACGGGCCGAACATCGACCGCGCGCGGAAGTGGCTGAGCGAGGCACTCGAGATTCTGGCTCAGCAGCCAGAGAGCTGACAGATCAGAGCAGGAGACCCATCTCGATCGCGTCCCACAGCTCACCGCTGGCGCGCCGGTAGTGCTTCACGCGCCGCCCCTCCTCGACGAAGCCGAACTTGCGGTAGAGCGCGATCGCTGCGGCGTTGTGCGGGAAGACGCTGAGACTCAGCTTGTGCAGGTTGTGCTCTCGTGACCATTCGATCGCCGCGGCGAGAAGCGCGGAGCCGACGCCACGTCCGCGCCACTCGCGCGCGACCGCCATTCCGATCTCTCCGAAGCCAAACCGGCTCGGCTCGACGTTGAGCGAGCCGACGATCTCCCCGCTCGCGGCGGCCACGAACGTTCCCTCAACTCGCCACCTCGCAGCCCACGCGTCGACGTCGACCGGAGGCTCGGTGGCGATGCCGTCGCGTTCTTCGGCGACCGCGGCGAACAGGATCGCGAGCGCGCGGCGGTCATCTTCGCGGGCGGGCCGGATCTCGAACGTGTCTGGCACGTGCGTACTCGATACTGATGGAGCCTGCGGTAGCGTGGCCGCGACATGACGCGATTCGTCGTCGACTGTGGGGTCGTCCTCCACCTGGCGGGCGAGGAGATCGAGGTTCCGGCCGAACACGAGCTTCTTGCACCAACGCTCTTGCGTTCCCAGACACTGTCGGCGCTGCACGAGGCCGTCCACCGGGGCGAGCTGTCTGAGGACGCTGCTCTCGAGCGGCTCGCCCGCATCCAGGCGATCCCGATCCGGCTCCTCGGCGACGCGGTGCTTCGCCGGAACGCCTGGCAGCTCGCGGACCAGCTCGGGTGGGCCGAGACCTACCAGGCCGAGTACGTCGCGCTCACAAAGCTGCAGGCGGACGCGCTCGTCACCCTCGACGCCGAGCTGGCGCGCCAGGCGGAAGGAATCGTCCCGACGGCGACGATCGACGCTCTGCAGGCGCCCTGAGCCCCGTGCCGGTCGTCGTCATCCTGCTGATCGTCGTCCTCGTCCTGCTGCTGGCGGGATCACTCGTGGGCCTCGCGTTCGAGCTCCTCTGGCTCGCGCTCACCGGTCTGATCGTCGGCGCACTCGGGCGGCTCGTACTCCCGGGCCGACAGGACATCAGCATGCTCGGAACCGCGCTCATCGGAATCGCGGCGAGCCTCCTCGGCGCGATCCTGGCCAACCTGTTCGACGTCGGCTGGTTCATCCGGTTCCTCGTCGCGGTCGCGCTCGCGGCCATCGGGGTCACGCTCTTTGCGGAGTCCGAGCACCGCGGGAGAGCCGCCTAGAACGCGGACAAGCGTTCCCGTCGGAGGTGTTTGAGGTCGCGCCGACGCGGGCAGCGTGACCGTCAGATGGGCACGGTCGGGCGTCTTCTCCTGCGAGTGACGGTCGGCTCGATCTTCGTCGAGCACGGCACGCAGAAGCTCTTCGGCTGGTTCGGCGGCCATGGACCGGACGGAACCGGCCAGTTCTTCGAGTCGGTAGGCCTTCGGCCGGGACGCCGCAACGCCGTCGCCGCCGGGGCCGCCGAGGCGGGAGGTGGAGCACTGCTCGCGCTCGGGCTTGCGACACCGGCCGCGGCGGCCGCCGTCGGAAGCGTGATGATCACCGCGCTCCGCACCGTGGTCTGGCGCGACGGGATCAAGCTCGGGACGGGCGGCTACGAGCTGCTTCTGCTCGCAAACGGCCTGGCTGTCGCCGACCTCGGGCCGGGGCCGCTGTCGCTGGACGCGGTGCTCGGCCAGGAGCGGCGGGGCGTCCGGTGGGCGATCGCCGCGTTCGGGGCGGCTGCTGCCGGCTCCGCCTTGGCAATCGCCGCCGGTAGGCGTCGTTCCGAGCCGTCGTCCGAGGACGCATCCGCCGCGGGCGCGCGCGAAGAGGCCGAGACGACCGCCCCGACGCCGTAACCCGCTCGCCGAGACGTCCGGTCAGGCTGCGAGCTCTGGGTGCCGGAGCCGGAACCGGTGCTCGCGACGGCGGATCGCCTCGTATGCCACCACCAGCGAGCACACGGCGCTCACGAGGGCGAGCGCTGCGAGCGCAGGGATCGTGAGCGCGGCCGGGATAAGGGCGAGCAACACGATCGCGCCGACCGTCCGCCGCCGGAAGACTCGGTGCGTCGTTCGGAAGAGGAACGCGATGTGCCCGAGCAGGTAGAGGGCGGCGCCGCCGCAGAGCCCGACCGCCGGCACCGTGTCGAGCGCATCCCCGACGTGGCCGAGCGTCGTCTTGAGACCGAGCGCGAACAGCACGATCCCGGCGACCATCGGCAGGTGAAGGTAGCTGTAGGCGTCCCGTGCCATCCGCGCCTGCTCGACGCCCTGGGTCTGCATTAGCCGCGTCCGCGCCAGGATCGCGGCCACGTCGAAGTACAGCCACCAAAGGGCGGAAACGACCACGATCCCGAGCGTCGCCGCCGCGATCACTCCTATCGTCAGCTCGAACCCGGCGCCGACCCCGATCGCGATGATCGACTCGCCCAGCGCGATCAGGATGATCAGTCCGTGTCGCTCGGCGAAGTGCTCGGGCGCGATCCGCCAGCCGCGTCCGCCGCCGATCACCGCCGGCCCCACATAGTCGATCGCAAGGGCCACCAGCCAAACGGCGATCCGGTCGTCTCCTTCGAGGAAGCCGGCCAGCACTAGCAGAGATGCGCTGACGATCGTGGTCGGCGCGAACCGGAGAACCGCGCCGACGAGGTCGGGATCGTCGCGAGCGACGATGACGTAGAGAACGAGGTGAAGAAGGCGGACGAGGAGGTAGGCGACGCCGAAGAGGACGGCGTCGTCTCCGAAAGCGCCTGGCACCGCCAGGGCGACGAAGAGCATTGCCCCCATCGCGGCGAGCATCGCCAGCCGGACGCCGCCCTCGTCGACGTCCATCGTGCTCGTGAGCCACGCATACCCAGTCCAAGCCCACCACAGCGCTACGAGGACGAGCATCCCGCGAAGGACTCCGCCCCAGGTCGGGTGACCCGCGAGCAGGCTCGTGACCTGCGTGATCGCGAACACGAAGACGAGGTCGAAGAAGAGCTCGAGCGGCGTGACCTGGTGCTCGGCGTCGGGCTCGAGCTGGCGCTCGGCGGCGGACACGCGCGGACCTTAGCCCAGCCGCTCGGAGGCATCCCCGTGGCTTGGGATGGCGAATAGCCTTCTGGCGCGGGTTGCGGTAGGGTCGCGCCGCCCGCCCTTGGGTCGCTTAACGAGGAGACCGAAAGGCGTTTCCGCCGTCCGGAGCCGCCGCCTCTTCGCGCCGGCGGCGATCGCGTTGCTCGCGCTTCTCGTTGCCACACCCGTGCGCGCGGGGAGCCGTGGGCTCGACGTCTCCCACTGGAACCGGGTCACGAGCTGGCCGCGTGTCGCCGCCGCCGGCTACGGGTTCGTCTTCGTCAAAGCGACCGAGGGGACTCGAGGGACCGACCGCATGTATGGGCGCTACCGCGCCGGGGCGAGCGCCGCCGGACTGAGGGTCGGCGCATACCACTTCGCCCGCCCCGACGGCCGGAAGCGTGCGGCAAGGCTGGCCGACGCCCGCGCCGAGGCTGCTCACTTCGCCGCGGTCGCGCGACCGCGACCAGGCGACCTGTTCCCGGTTCTCGACCTCGAGAAGACCGGCGGCCTCCCGCCGGCGGCGCTGATCTCGTGGACGTCGGCCTGGTTGCAGGAGGCCGAGCGGCGCTTGCAGGTGCCGCCGGTCATCTACGCCTCACTGCATTTCTGGCGGGCCGCGATGGCCAACACGAGGGAGTTCGGGGACGTCGGCCACTCGCTGTGGATCGCTCGCTGGACGCAGGCGCCGTTGCCGCCGGTGCCCGGCCTCAACTGGGGCGGTCTGGGCTGGACGTTCTGGCAGTGGACGAGCTGCGGTCGTGTCCCCGGCATCAGAGGATGCGTCGACCTCGACAGGCTCAACGGCGCCGACTTCTCCCCGGTGCTGGTCGGGGATCCACCGATGAACGTCGACCCGCCCACGATCGCAGGCCCCGCGGGCGTCGGCCTGACGCTGACCGCCGCTCCCGGCAGCTGGCTCGGGTCGGCACCGGTCACGTTCGCGTTCGAATGGGAGCGCTGCGACGCCCTTGGCGCCAACTGCACCCCGATAGCCGGCGCGACCGCGAAGACCTACACGCTCACGCCCGCGGACAGGGGATTCACGATCGTCGTCACCGTGACGGGCATGAACAGGGTCGCGTCGGAGACGGCGGAGTCGCCGCCGTCTGCCGTCGTTCTCTGACCCGGCCAGCAGGCCGGCAAGGACCGGCGGCGTCGCCGCGATCGGGGAGGTTGCGAAAAGCAGCAGTCCCCAGAGGCCCGCGGCCAGGCCCGTGGTGACCGCGGCGGCGGCTCGCCGCTGCACGAGCAGCCCGAGCAGCGCCGGCGCCGCGAAGTCGAGCCAGCCCATCGTCGCGGAGCCGAAGTCGATCTGCTGCAGCTCCGGCAGCGGCCGGCCGATCGTCGGCGGCGTCGCGACCTGAAGGGCGTTCATCGCCGGCTCGACCTGCCGGTCGCCCCAGACGAGGATGACGTCGAGAACGACGAGCAGCACGAGGCCGGCGGTCAGCCACGGCCACGGAGCGACGCCGGCGGCGAGCCCCGTGACCGCCAGGCAGGCGCCTCCGATGAGAGCTACTCCGGCGGCATCGCCCGACCACGTGTCCGGACGCAGCCAGGCGAGCGCGTAGAGCGGCGGCACGCAGAGAACCGGCAGCCAGGGAAGCCGCCAGCCCCGCGCCCAGCCCGCGCCGGCGGCGAGCAGGGGCGTCGCGACGGCGGCGAGCGCGGTCAGGAAGTCGGCTCCTCCGCTGAGTTGCGCGACCGCGACGCCGGCTACCAACGCGGCCGCGGGGATGACGAGCCCCAGGCTGCGCGAAGAGACGAGCCGCGGCGGCCGACCCGGCGCGAGCACGAGTGCGGCCTGCACGAGGACGAGTACCCCGTATGAGGCTGCGAAGCCGATTCTCCAAGGTACTCATAGGCCTTCGGCCGCAGGGAGCTCACCGGCAGCTGGAACAATGAGCCGGCGTGGAAGTCTCCTTTGTGAAGACCGGCCTTCGCCGCTATGGCGTCCTCGTCCGGCGCGAGCGCGCACCGGAGCTCGTCATGAACCCCGCACCCGGCTACGACGACTTTCTGCCTCACGACCTGCTCCACTTCGTCGCGGAAGCCGAGTGGAAGCTGGACGGAGCCGTGTTCGGCCAGCTTGCAGCGGGCGGCGACGCGGGCACGTTCAATCCAACCGACCAGTCGCTGATCCCGCGCGCGATGCGCGACCGGAAGCGACGCAGGCGGCGGGCGGGGCGGCCGAAAGGTCGTCGCTCGGAAATCCTTGCGCACGTCCTCGAGCAGGCGTGGAAGGCGAGGCACGGCTACGGGGGACTGCCGACCGACTGGGAGGAGCACCTCGAGGCGGCCCGCGTCTCGAGCGTGGAGCTCGAGCGCGTCCTCGACCGGCTCGACGAGCTTGCCGAGCGCTGGAGCTCTCTGCACGTCGGGGAGGAGCTGATTCTCACGTGGCCGCGCCCCGAGCGGCGTCGGGCGGTCAAGCGCGGCCGGCAGAAGAGCGACTACGTCCGCCGGAGGTAGTACCGCAGCCCGCCGAGGCTGTGCTCGGGGTCGACCTGCTCCACGAGCGCGACGTCTGCCTGCGCGGCCCTCACGGCGGCTTCGACCGCGCCCCACTCGAGGCCGATCATGCTGACCGGGTGAAGGCCGGCGCGGTAGAGCCGGCCCTCGCGCGCGCCCAGCCGGCGGAGCCCTCGGTAGAGCCGTCGGCGCGGCTGCAGCCGGCGGTGCAGCGGCAACGGCTCGGGCAGCTGAAAGACGATCGCACCGTCAGCCCGCGCGACCCTCACGAGCTCGCGAATCCCGCGCACGACGTCGTCCCGCGTTGACAGGTGCTGCAGGACGAACGCCGAGTACACGAAGTCGGCCGACTCCGACTCGAACCTGTCGAGCCACGCGGTGTCGTGGACGAGCACGCAGTTCGGCCGGTCGCGGTTAAGCCGGCGACCGAGGTCGATCATCCCCTCCGAAGCGTCGACGCCGTAGCAGGTCGCAAAGCGTCCGGCGAGGGCGCGTGCGGTGCGGCCGACCCCGCAGCCGACGTCGAGCGCCGTCTCGAACCGAGCCGGCTGAGCCTCCGGGCGGGCGAGGACCGCGGTCATCTCCGCTTCCCCGGTGGCGAAGAACTCGTCGACGTCCCAGCGCCCGCCACGCTTCTCGCGAACACTGCAGATCGCCCAGAACGGGTCCAGGCGCGCGAGCTCGTTCCAGTCGCCGGCGCCGGCCCGCTGCATCTTCCAGAGCCTACGGTGGTTGTGTAGCCTCCGCCGACGTGACCGAGGTGTTGCTCTATCACCACGCGCAGGGGCTGACCCCGGGAGTTCTCGCCTTCGCGGACGAGCTACGCGCGGCCGGGCACACCGTCCACGCACCGGATCTCTACCAGGGGGAGACCTTCGCCTCGCTCGACGAGGGGGTCGCAAACGCCAAGCAGGTCGGCTTCGACACCCTGCTGGAGCGCGGCGAGCAGGCGGCTGCCGACCTGCCCGCCGAGCTCGTCTACGCCGGCTTCTCGCTCGGCGTGATGCCGGCCCAGAAGCTCGCCCAGACGCGCCCGGGCGCCAAGGGAGCGCTCTTCTTCTCGGCCGCCTTGCCGCCCTCCGAGTTCGGCGGCGCCTGGCCGGAGGGCGTGCCGCTGCAGATCCACCTGATGGAGGGGGACGAGTGGGCCCAGGAAGACCTCCCGGCCGCGCGCGAGCTGGTCGAGTCGGTCGCCGGCGCGGAGCTCTTCCTCTACCCGGGCGAGCGGCACCTGTTCGCCGACAGCAGCCTCGCCGACTACGACGAGCAGGCGGCCGCGCAGCTGAAGGAGCGGGTGCTCGCCTTCTTGCAGAACGTCGCCTAGACGCGCCCTCCGACGAGCTCCTTGAACGCGGGCTCCTCGCGGATCGCATCGAAGTCCGAGTCCTCGGCGGCGAGCGAGCGCAGCTGCCCCGAGCGCTCGACCGCAAGCCGGAGGTGCTCGATCGCGTCGTCCGTCCGCCCGGCGAGGGCCTCGCAGCAGGCGACGTTGTAGGTCACCGTGGAGTACTCGGGATGGGCTTCGACGAGCTCGCGCCCGCGGTCGGCAACTTCG
>JBKPFI010000312.1:0-1651 GCA_046728775.1 Actinomycetota bacterium
TCCTCGGGCACGTTCGGCCACTGCGAGCGCAGCACGTTGCGGGCGTCGACGAGCACGGTGATGGCTTCGGCGATCCCCTAGGGTGCCACCAATGCGGGCGATGGTGCTCGAGGTGGTGGGGCACGCGCTGGCCGAGCGCGAGCTGCCGGAGCCGGCCCCGCGCCCGGGCCAGGTGCTGCTGCGGGTCCGCGCCTGCGGCGTCTGCCGCACCGACCTGCACGTGGCCGACGGCGAGCTGCCGGATCCGAAGCTGCCGCTGGTGCCCGGCCACCAGGTCGTCGGCGAGTCCTCCGACGGGCGGCGGCTGGGCGTCCCCTGGCTCGGCTGGGCCTGCGGCGAGTGCCGCTACTGCCGCAGCGGCCGCGAGAACCTCTGCGACCTGGCGCGCTTCACGGGCTACACGCTCGACGGCGGCTACGCCGACTGGACGGTGGCGGATGGACGCTTCTGTCTCGACCTGCCGGCGGAGTTCGACGACGTCCATGCCGCACCGCTCCTGTGCGCCGGGCTGATCGGCTACCGCGCCCTGCGCCTTGCGGGCGACGCGCAACGGCTCGGGCTCTACGGCTTCGGCTCGTCGGCGCACATCGTGGCGCAGGTCGCGCGCTGGCAGGGCCGCCGCGTGTTTGCCTTCACGCGCGCCGGCGACGAGCAGACGCAGGCTTTCGCCCGCGAGCTCGGCGCCGACTGGGCGGGCTCCTCGGAGGACGCGCCTCCGGAGGAGCTCGACGCGGCGATCCTGTTCGCGCCCGCCGGCGAGCTCGTGCCCGCGGCGCTGCGTGTGCTCGCGAAGGGTGGGATGGTGGTCGCGGCCGGCATCCACATGAGCGACGTCCCCGCGTTCCCGTACGAGCTGCTGTGGGGCGAGCGGTCGGTGCGGTCCGTCGCCAATCTGACGCGCGCGGACGGTCGTGAGTTCCTCGAGCTCGCGCCGCGCGTGCCGGTGCGGACCCACGTCGAGGAGCTGCCGCTCTCGCAGGCGAACGAGGCGTTGGAGCGGCTGCGCTCCGGCCGCGCGCGGGGCTCGCTGGTGCTCGTGCCCTAGCTCTCGAGCGCGTCTCGAAGGCTGCGCACGTAGTCGCCGAGCGCGCCGGGGCCTTCCTCGGCAACCTCGACGGCGCGCGAGCCGACGACGATCCCGTCGACGAGGGCGGCGGCCGCGCGGGCGTGGTCGGGTGTGGAGATCCCGAAGCCCGCGTACAGCGGAAGGCTCGTCGCTGCGCGTGCCCGGGCGACGAGGCCTGCGAGCGCGGGGGAGAGCTCGGTCCGCGCCCCGGTCGTGCCCGTGAGCGTGACGAGGTAGAGCCAGCCGTCGCTCTGCGCAGCCGCGAGCGCGAGGCGCTCGTCGGTGGAGGTGGGGGCGACGAGCTGGATGCGACGGAGCTCCGGCTTTTCGCCGGCGGGGAGGTCGGCCACGATCAGGCTGGTCGCGCCGGCCGCGTGCGCGTCCTGGGCGAAGCGCTCCCAGCCGTACGCCTCCAGCAGCGAGGCGTAGGTCATCGGCACGAGCGGCGTGTCCGGCAGCCGCTCGCGGGTCGCGGCGAGGCACTCGAGGCACGCTGCGGTGCGCATTCCCCGGGACAGCGCGCGCTCGGCGGCGCGGCGGATCACGGGCCCGTCGGCGAGCGGGTCGGAGAACGGAAAGCCGAGC
>JBKPFI010000348.1:0-2203 GCA_046728775.1 Actinomycetota bacterium
CTGCCGCTCGACGTCTTCTTCATGGCCTCGTCGTGCGTGCCGGCCTCGTCGTTCGAGTCGCCCCGCCGGCCGCTCTCGCCGGGCGATCTCGAAGGGCTGCTGCGCCGTCGCCGCGTGATCGGCCTCGCGGAGATGATGAACTTCCCCGGCGTCGTCTCCGGAGACGAGCACGAGCTCGCGAAGCTGGGGCTTCCGGGCGCGGAGCACGTCGACGGCCACGCACCGGGCGTCGTCGGCAAGACGCTCAACGCTTACGCGGCCGCAGGGATCTACTCCGACCACGAGGCGTTCACGATCGAGGAGGGCCGCGAGCGGCTGCGCGCCGGAATGTGGCTCCTGATCCGCGAGGCCTCGGCCGCGCGCAACCTCGAAGCGCTGATTCCGCTCGTGAAAGAGTTCGGCCCCGCGCGCGTCGCCTTCTGCACCGACGACCGCGAGCCCGAGCACATCGCCGAGGAGGGCCACGTCAACTCGATGGTGCGCAAGGCCGTCGCGGCCGGCATACCGCCCGAGGACGCGCTCGTGCTGGCCACGCTCAACCCCGCGACCTGGCACGGCCTCCGCCACCTCGGCGCGATCGCGCCCGGCTACCAGGCCGACCTGCTCCTGCTGCCCGAGCTCGAGTCGTTCGTGCCCGAGACCGTGCTGAAGCGCGGTAGGCCGGTAGGCGAGATCGAGCGCGTCGAGGTGCCCGAGTGGGTGAAGCACACGGTACGCGTGAGGCACGTCGCCGCACGCGACTTCGCGCTTCCCTGGCACGGTGGCGCGGCGCGCGTGATCGGCGTGATCCCCGACCAGATTCTCACCCGGTCGCTCGTCGAGGAGCCGACCGTCGAGGACGGGCACGCCGTCGCCGACCCGCAGCGCGACCTCGCCAAGATCGCTGTCGTCGAGCGGCATCTCGGCACCGGCCGCAAGGCGGTCGGGCTCGTACGCGGCTTCGGCCTACGGTCGGGCGCGCTGGCCTCGACCTTCTCGCACGACGCGCACAACATCGTCGTCGTCGGCATGGACGACCAGGACATGGCCCGCGCGATTGCGCGGCTGACCGAGATCGGCGGCGGGGTGGTCGTGGTGGAGGACCGCGGCGTGCGCGCCGAGCTCCCGCTCCCGGTCGCAGGGCTGATCTCGCAGGCGCCGTTGGCCGAGGTCGTCTCCGCGAGCCGCGGGTGCATCGAGGCAGCTGAGAAGCTGGGCTGCACGCTGCCCTCGCCTTTCCAGACGATGGCGTTCCTCGCGCTGTCGGTCATTCCGAGCCTGAAGCTCACCGACCAGGGCCTCGTCGACGTCGACCGCTTCGAGCTGGTGCCGCTCGAGGCATGAAGACGCTCTACACCGAGCTGTACGTCGTCACGATGGACGACGCCGGCACCGAGTACGAGAACGGCTGGCTGCTCGAGGAGGACGGCTTCATCGTCGCAGTCGGCGACGGTGAGCCGCCCGAGGCGGACATGCGTACCGGTGGGGACTGGGCGCTGGTGACACCCGGCTTCGTCAACACGCACCACCACCTCTACCAGAGCCTCACCCGCGCCCGCGCGCAGCAGGCCGACCTCTTCACGTGGCTGCGCGAGCTCTACCCCGTGTGGTCGCGGCTCGACGCCGAGGCGGAGCACGCGGCCGCCCGGTACGGGCTCGCGGAGCTGATGACGTCCGGCTGCACCACCGTCTTCGACCACCACTACGTCTTCCCGCGAGGCGTGGAGGGGCTGATCGAGGCCGAGGTTGAGGCGGCACGCGAGCTCGGGGTACGGCTCGTCGCCTCCCGTGGCTCGATGGACCTCGGTGAGTCGGACGGTGGGCTGCCGCCGGACTCACTCGTCGAGGAGTCCGACCACGTGCTCGCCGACACGGAACGCCTCGCGGGGCTGCACGAGCGCGGGCCGGGCGCGCGGATCCAGCTCGCGGTTGCGCCGTGCTCGCCCTTCTCCGTCACGGGCCGGTTGATGACCGAGTCGGCGGAGCTCGCCCGCCGCCTCGGCCTGAAGCTCCACACGCACCTGGCCGAGACCGTCGAAGAGGAGGAGTACTGCCAGGAGCTCTACGGCTGCCGGCCGGTCGAGTACCTCGAGGAGCTGGGCTGGCTCGAGGACGACGTCTGGTGCGCGCACTGCGTCCACCTGAACGACGAGGACGTCGCCGTGTTTGCGGAGCGTGGTGTCGGGGTCGCCCATTGCCCCACCTCGAACCTCCGCCTCGGCGC
>JBKPFI010000107.1:0-5380 GCA_046728775.1 Actinomycetota bacterium
GGGTGATGTCCCTCTTCATCTGCAAGCTCGCCTACCTTCCTCGTGAATTCCGAGGCCTGCGCGAAATCGTCGAATGAAAAGACTCGTCTGAGGCGCTTGATTCCATCGAGCTCCACGATTTCCCAGTCAGAGACTTGCGGATGAAGCTCGGCGATCTCGGCATCGGTCACGGTCGGCGCGTCCTTTCGGCACGCGACACACTTCATCTGCGTCAGTGTCTCCATCTCCCTGTCTCCCCTTCAATCCTTTCCTCGTGAGCGGCTTCTCGTAGGGTCAGAGTACTGCTCGCGGTAACGACCCCTGCCTGCTTTCGAAGTACCGGTAGTCCCGGTCGCGGCGCAACTTCCAGACCGGGCGACTGAGCCGAGAGACCTGCCTGGACTTCGAATCCTGCTGCGGAGGTTCGACTCCTCCCGGCGCCATGGGCAAGAAAGCCCTCCGCACGTACCGAGGGGTCCGGCACACGACCCGACCGGCTACGAGAGCGTCATCATCCGCCGGAGTGAGTTGCGCTCGCTGCACATAGCGCTTCGAGCCGAACCCCGGCCCGGCTAGGCTGGCAGCCACTAGACGGCTCCCGCCTTCCACGCTGCCAGACGCCTCGCTCAGGCCGTGTGCTTCCGTAGACGAGGATGCGCCCGGCGGTGTAGTACTGCGACCGTGGCCAGCGGCTACCGCTACCGCGTCCACTTTGCGGACGGCCGTGACGTGACGACGAACTACGTCGGCAAGGTCCTGCAGGTCGGCGACCACATCACCCTCGAAGACCGGCACTGGGTCATCACCGACGCGAAGGTCCTGAGCGAGCGGGACGTGGACTTCGAGATCCACGTCCGCGCCGAGGAGGAGTAGCCCGCTCACGCCGCCCTATCGCGACCCCGGTTTCCGCTCGAGAAGAGACTCGTGTCCCGCGCGGGTGGGCCCGACTCCCGCCGGCTAGGGTTCAAGAAACTCGATTCTTCCTGCAAACTGACCGAGTCAGCCGGAGGGGCCGAGTCTAGGGCCGAGTTCATGCACCTTAAGGCTCGGCCCGCTCGGCTCCCTGCCGTACTTATCAATGTTCAGAACTATCTATCGGGGTCGAGGACGTACGCCCAGACTTCAGCCGTAGGTCCTGAACTCGTAGTCCTGCTCATTTCCGCCACGGTTTGTCACCTTGACCTGCCCACGAAGGTTGTCGTACTTCTCCGTCCCACCGCTGATCGCAAACAGGTTTGAGTCGCCCAGAGCTACGGGTAGGGCGACCACGCCTCGAGCGGTTACCTGACCTTCCGGCAGCGTGAAGGTGGCCTGGCACTGGTAGAGGTTGGTATTGCCGGGTGCGCCGGGTGTCGCTCGAACACGTGTGCACAATCCTGAGTGCTCGCCGATTTTCGTACTTGGATCGTCAGGAAGACTGATGTCGTCGCTAAAGACGATCAGTTCGCCGATACCGATACTGGCCGGCGGCGGCGAGGGAGTTACAACGGGCGGCGGAATTACAGCGAGAGCAACATTCTTGCTGTGTAGCCGCGTGTTTTGTAGGGGCGGAATGGGCGGCATCGCTGACACTCTCCTTCCTGACTGGTTTGGCCATGTCCCTAGCAGCCCCGCCGCGGAAGCCGCAAGAACCCCGAGAGCCGGAGCAGGTGCTCTGGTCAGTAGCCGACTATGTCACTCCTCGCAATAGACAACTCAAACTGCCTCGACGCTGCGGGGGCCAGAGTGAGCGCCGAAAGCGTCGCGGTCATCCCTCGCTGCGCCGAGTGCGACGCCCGCTGGCTGCCGGCCGACGAGGAGCGCTGGCAGGCTCATCTCGGCGGCGACGACCTCGATGAGCCGCCGGACGTCGTCTTCTACTGCCCGCAGTGCGCCGAGCGCGAGATTCGCGGCCAGGAGCCGCCGGGCGCGCGAACGCGGCCGAACCGGACACGGTGAGGGCGGCAAGCTCCCTCACCGTCGTTTCCGAGGGAGCGTTACGGGCTGGAGTGCTTGACCTTGCCCGAGACGCACTTGCCGAACGCGTTCGACTTGTTGGCGTTCGTTCCGTACTTGGCCTTGAAGGCGCCAGGATCCGCCTTCCGCTCCGTCCAGCAGGCCTTGGCCGCTTCGTTCGTCGCCTTTACCTGCTGAGCGGCGGCCGCCTTGGCAGTCTGCGAGACGCAGTTGCCGAAAGCATTGGCGTGCTTCTTGCCCGTGCCGTACTTCGCCGCGAACGCAGCCGGGTCGGCCGTCCGCTCGGCCCGGCACTGCGAGGCCGCGTTGCTCTGGTTTTTCGCGTTTTGCTGCGCGAGCTTGGAGACGCACTTGCCGAACGCGTTCGACTTGTTCGCGTTCGTCCCGTAGAGCAGCTTGAAGGCGGGCGCGCCCATTGCGGTCCGCTCCGTCGAGCATTGCTTCACGGCCGCCGCCTGGTCGGCCGGAGTCGGTGTGCCCGCAGCGGCCCAGGCGGGGATCGCGAGAACCGCTGTCAGACAGAGAAAGATGAGTTTCCTCATCGGGGCTCCTTTCCGTGTTTTCGGTCTCGGTGAGAAGACCGCCCCGGAGCCAAAAACCTGCGCTCTGCAGGGAGAATCCCTCGAAAGAGGGGCTGACCTTCGTTCGTACGCCTGGTGCCTACCTGCTGAACAGGCTCGGCCAGAGGTCTGCCTAGCTCGCGCGCGACACCCCTTCGCTTGGCACTATCGGGGTGCCGGGCGGTTCCTTCTCTCTTCCTGCGGAACTGAACCGCCTTTCTGCGGGAACGGGCCGCCCGGCCGTCCAAGCCGTGCTCCCGAGCTGAGCACACCGCAGGCTTGCGCGAGTCCAGCCCGGGTGGTTAGCGAGTGAGGGACGGCAAACCGCCCGTCCCTCACTCGCCTCATCAACGTGTTCTACGGAGCCGACGTCCAGCCGAAGATGTCGCTGTTGCCGAAGTTCGGCTCGCAGTCGACCTGCGGTGCGGGAGTCGGTACCGACCCGCCGGTCTGAACCGACAGCCGGTAGGCATCGATCGCCGGGCAGTCCGCCGCATCGCGGACGTCGTTCCAAACGCCGGCCCCATAGGTGTCAGTCGCGATCGCGTAGACGTAATCGCCGAGGAACTCGAGGACGAGGTTGTTTTGGCTTGAGCCTCGCGGATCACCCACCGCACCCCGGTGCACCTCGACGAACGCACCGGGCGTGCCGTCGGCCGAGACAGTGGCCTGCTTCACGACTCCCACGAGCCCGCGTGGGCTGCTCGTGTCGGTGCGGAACGGCGTCGTGATGGCGTTGTAGACGACGTAGACGGTCGAGCCGTCGGGCGAGATCGCCGGCGCCGCGTAGTAGCCGCGGTCCCCGACGGACTCGATTGCCTGGGGCTCCGCCCAGGTTCCCGGGACACCGCCGCCGGTCGAGTAGGTGAACATCACGTGCTCGTTGTTCAGGCCGTCCCGGCCGTCGGCCCAAGCGTTCACGATCTCGTTCGTCGCCCCGGCCCCCGTGGGGGCACCGTTGGCGATGCTGACGCTCGGCGAGGCCGAGAGATCGTTGCGTGCGCCGGCGATGCCGTCTTCGACGCAGCGGTCGTTGGCTCCGTCGAAGCTGAGAGCGAAGCACGGATCGGTGATCTGGTACAGGGCCATCGGCCGGGTCCAGCTGCGCCCACCGTCGAAGGACTTGACGAGCATGTGCGTGCCCCGCGGAGGAAGGAACCTGAACGGCGACTGGAACTGCTCGTAAAAGACGTACACGACGCCGTTCGAATCGGTCCGGATCGTGCAGCCGGACTGCCCCCACATCGTCGGAGGCACCGCGTGCGCCGGCGTGACCTGCTTCTGGCTCCAGGTGTCGCCGCCGTCGAGGGACCGGGCGACGACGAGCGCACCAGCGCCGTTGCCGACGAAGTTCTCCCAGCACACGTAGGCATTACCGAAGAACGGGCTCGACGACGCGTTGTCTGCCCAGATCTGCTCCTTGTCGGCGAACGTGGCCGAGCTCTGCCTGCTTACGCGCACAGGCGTCATCCAGGCCGACTTGTCGTCGGCGGCAGCTGCCTCGACATCGTCGGTGCGCGAGATGTAGATCGCTTCGATGCCCCTGAAGGTCTCATCCCTGCGCGTGCCGAAGTTCGAGGTCAGGTTGGCGTAGTAGAGCCGCGATCCGTTCGCCCACGAGAACGTGCCCTCGGCGTCGGGCTTCGGGCCGAACGCGAGGGCGGGGTCGCCGTCCGAGACGAGGCCGTTCTCGAAATACCAGGGCAGGGTGCCGATCGGTCCGACTTCCGGTTCGCAGCCTGGATCCGGGCCGACCACCCCAAGGCAGCCGCGCGCGGACCAGCCCGTGTAGGTCGGCTGCGTCCAGGTCTTGCCGGAGTCGAACGAGAAGTAGACGCCTGAGCCGCCGACCCCTGGCGTGAACGGACAGGTGGTGTCGTCGCCGGCGTTACAGGCCTCCATGTCGATGTTGTCGTTTGCACCGGCGACGAGCACGTTCGGATGATTCGCGTCGACCGCCAGCGCCGGCTCGTTCTGCTTGTTCTGCGAGAACGGGCTCGGTGGACTCCCCACGTTGACAAGCCGGTCGCCCGCGACTGCGAGTGCCCCCGGCGTCAGGGCCGCCGCAGCCGCCGTGACCGCAGCGAGCAGGGCGAGCCGGATGCTGATCCTCCTCATTTTCTCCCCTTTCGTCGAAGAAGGCCGCGCTCAGGTGGTGCCCACAACGAACAGAATCGCAACCCGCCGTGCTCAGGTGCCCCGTCGGCAAACGGTGCTCAGGTGCCCGTCCTCCGCGTCGCGCTCGTGCTGGCGCTCGTGGGGTGGACGGCAAGCTCCCAAAAAAGGCGCCCGACACTTCTGAGGCGTGCAGGACAGTTCAGGAGCCAAGGCCCGCGCCGGGGCTCTGGGGCTAGCCGACGCCCGGCGGGGAGGGAGAACGTGCCGTTGCACCGGCTCGGTCTCATTGTCGATAGCGCGACGGACGGCTTCGACAGGGCTCCCCGAGACCTGGGAGCCTCGTCAACCGCCGGCCGCGGCCCGGCGCCCGCTCAGCGCTCACCCCCTGGTGACGGCCCTGCGAGGTCGACGCTCCTCCTCGCCGGGGTTGGACTGCTCCGCGAATCTGGGGCGATTCGCTCGGCTCGGCGAGCCAGATCGAGTTCGCAGGACACTTCGACGCGAGAAGGGCCGCCCGGAGGCGGCCCTTCGTCGAGTCGATTCTTGCCGTGAGTCACGGAAGCGTGCCGGACGCCGTCACGACATCTTCCTGGTTAATCGAGGTGGGCACGAATTCGAGGCCGTAGAACCAGACGACAGCCTGCTTGTTGTTCGTGTCCGTCCAGAATGCGTGGAAGACGTTGTTGGAGCCGACCGAGATGCTGGTGTAGTCGCCGATGAAGCCACCGCCGAAGCCGTTGCGGGTGTTGATCGGATGTGTGCTGACC
>JBKPFI010000401.1:0-1694 GCA_046728775.1 Actinomycetota bacterium
GCAAACCGCTCGGCCTCGATCACACCATCGAAGGGTCCGTGACCGGTGTGTACGGCGATGACCCGATAGGACTCAGAGTCTTGCTCAAAGGTGTCGCCGTCAGCAAGCGGCCTATCCCGCTCCATCGTGAACCGTTCCCCGCCGCTCGAGAGGGCTCGTAGAGCATGGTGCTGTGGGCAACGTAGCGCGCGCGTCCGGTTCGCTAACGACACCGTCTCCACAGACGCTGCCTGGCGCACTCAGCCTGGACGGATCTGCCGTCGGCTGCTTGACACACTCGTCTGAACCACACGCGGGCGTCCGGAGCGGACACTAGGCAACCTGCGAAATCCGCAGTACCCTCTTCGGCGCTGAAAGCCGCCACCGCCTATCTCCAAAGTCTGAAACCGCAGCTGCCGCGTCCGGTCTGGCTGCTCGAGGCCGGCGGCGTGGCGAACTCGCTCGGGAACGGGATCGTGATCCCGTTCATCGTCATCTACCTGCACGAGGTGCGGCACATCGGCCTCGGCACCTCGGGCGCCGTCGTCGCCGTGCTGCTGGGGATCGGCGTCGTCGGCAGTCCGGTCGCCGGGCGGATCGTCGACCGCGTCGGCGCGCGGACGACCCTGATGGCCTCGCTTGCGCTGCTCGCCGCGGGCTACGGCGGTTTTCCCTTCGTCCGCTCCGGCTGGCACGCCTTCGGGCTCGCGGCGATCGCGGGCGCGGGCAACGCGGGCTTCGCGCCGAGCCACTCGAGCCTGCTGGGAGCGCTGACCTCGGGGGAGCAGCGGACGACGGCCTACGCCCTGACGCGGGTCACGGACAACCTCGGCTTCGGGATCGGAGGCCTGATCGGAGGCCTGATCGCGACGACGCAGGTCCCGGAGAGCTACGACCTGCTGTTCGCCGTCGACGCGGGCACGTTCGTCGCGTTCATGGGCCTGCTGCTGTTCGTCCCCCAGCCGCCGCGGGCGGGCGCCGTCGAGCGGCTCGGGGGCGGCTACAGGCAGGTCGCGCGCGATCGCGTCTTCGTCTGGCTGCTGGTACTGACGGCGCTGCTCGTCGCGGCGGCCTATGCCCTGGTCGCGACGATGCTGCCGCCGTTCGTGAAGGAGCACGCCGCCGTGAGTGAGGCGGGGATCGGCGCGATCTTCTTCGCGAACACGCTTGTGCTCGTGGTCGCGCAGCTCCCCCTGGCGAAGGCGCTCGGCGGGCGCAGCCGGCTGCGGGCGCTCGCGACGGCAGGTGCGATCTTCAGCGCGACGAGCCTCGGCGTCCTGGCAGCCGGAACCTGGCTCGACGGCACGACCGCAGTCGTGGCGCTCTGCGGCGTGATCGTGGTCTTCAGCATCGCCGAGTGCCTGCACGGCGCTGTGAACAACCCACTGGTCGCCGATCTCGCGCCGCAGCAGCTGCTGGGACGCTACATGGCGCTGCGCACGTCGGCGTGGCAGGTCGGCTTCCTCGCCGGCCCCGCCGTCGGCAGCCTGCTGCTCGCCCGCTCGCCCACCGCCCTGTGGTGCGGCGCTGCCGTGGTGTGCGCGCTCGTCGCGGGCGGATTCCTGTTCCTGGAGCGGAAAATCGCGCCCGAGGTGGACGTCTCGCCGGGCCCGCAGCGGGTGCGCGGCAAGGCTTTCCGGGTACTATGGCGAACCCCTGCCATGAGCGTCGACGAACCCCTCAGTCCCGGTGCCGAGCCTTCCTCGCATCAAGCG
>JBKPFI010000011.1:0-3513 GCA_046728775.1 Actinomycetota bacterium
CTGCTCTCCGAGGAGGAGCGCAAGATCACGGCCTATCACGAGCTCGGGCACGCGATCGTCGGGCACTACCTCGAGCACACCGACGACGTCCACAAGATCTCGGTCATCAGCCGCGGCCAGGCGCTCGGCTACACGATCTCGTTGCCGCGCGAGGACCGCTACCTGACGACGAAGACCGCCCTCATGGAGCAGCTCGCGATGACGCTCGGCGGCCGCGCAGCGGAGGAGCTCGTCTTCCGCGAGGTCACCACCGGCGCGGCGAACGACCTCGAGAAGGTCACGTCGATCGCCAAGCAGATGATCATGCGCTTCGGCATGAGCGAGAAGCTCGGCCCACGTGTGCTCGGCCGGAACCACGACATGCCGTTCCTCGGCCGGGAGATGGGCAACGAGCCCGACTACTCCGAGGAGATCGCCCGGGAGATCGACGACGAGATCCGGCGCGTGATCGAGGAGGCCCACGACCTCGCCGTCCGCGTGCTCAAGGAGCACATGGACGATCTGCACCGAATCTCGGGGATCCTGATCGAGCGTGAGACGATCGACAAGGATCAATTCGAGCGTCTGCTCGCGGGCGAGGGCGAGGCGAGTGTCTTCCCGGACGAGTCGGCCGAGCCCGTCGCCGAGACGCCCGCGGAGGAGCGGAGGCGCCGCCCGCAGCCGAAGCCGATCCCCAGGCCGTTCCCGGGTGCGACGATGCAGCCGCCCCCGGAAGGCAGCACGACCTAGTCCCCCCTTCAGATGTCGCGGGAACCGCGGGACATCTGGGCGGAGTGGCTCGCCGTTCACCGCTACGGCGGCGACCCGGAGGTTCGCGCCCGGATGCTCGAGGAAACCGCGGGCTTTCGGGAGAAGGTGCTCGACCGGGCCGAGCTCGTCGAGGGTGACGCTCTGCTGGATGTCGGCTGTGGGGAGGGGCTCATCGGGTTCGGCGCCCTCGAGCGTGGTGCGGGGCACGTCGCCTTCTCCGATATCTCCGACGATTGCCTCGAGTTCTGCCGGGAGACCGCTGACGCGCTCGGTGTCTCGGAGCGATGCACCTTCGTCAGGGCCGGCGCCGAGGACCTCCGCCACGTCGAGGAGGCAAGCGTGGACGTCGTCACGACGCGCTCGGTGCTGATCTACGTCGCAGACAAGGCGGCCGCGTTCGCAGAGTTCCTACGGGTACTACGGCCGGGCGGGCGGGTCTCGCTCTTCGAGCCGATCAACCGGTTCGGCATGGACGAGCGCAAGCAGGGCTTCTGGGGCTATCCGAGTGACGGGCTCGCCGAGCTCGCGGCACGCGTGGAGCGCGTCTACGAGGAGATCCAGCCCGCCGACGACCCGATGCTCGACTTCGACGAACGCGACCTCGTCAAGTTCGCCGAGGGGGCTGGGTTCTTCCCGGTCGAGCTCGATCTCCACGCCGTGGTCCGTCCGATCAAGCCGGTGCCGTGGGACGCGTTCCTCAAGAGCGCCGGAAATCCACGGATCCCGACGATCGGCGAGGCGATGGACCAGGCGCTGACGGCCGAGGAGCGAGAGCTGTTCTCGGAGCACCTCCGCCCGCTCGTCGAGGAAGGCAAGGGCGTCTGGCGCATGGCACAGGCCTACCTCAGAGCCGTCAAGCCCTAATGCAGCGTCGGGCTCGCGCCGTGCCCGACGTTCCCGACGTCGCGGTAGAGAGCCTCGACGTTGTTGCCGTCGGGGTCGAGGAGGTAGGCCGCGTAGTAACCGAGGCCGTAGTCGCGGTAGCCCGGTTCGCCGTTTGAGCGGAAGCCCGCCTCGACTCCGGCGCGGTGGAAGGCATCGACCTGAGCCCTCTCGCGCGTGTAGAAGCACAGGTGCAGGTTCTGCGTGGGCGGCTGGCGGTCGGCGACGTTCAGGTTCGCGAAGCATGTCCAGTCGTCGCCCTGGGCGAGCTTCGGAACTCCCAGTGGCCCGAGCACGGTCTCATAGAAGCGAACGCTCTCCGCGTAGTCGCTCGCGTGCACGTCGACGTGGTCGAAGAGCCTGAGCGACCAGTCCCAGCTTTCGGCGCTCATGCCGTCCCGCTGGCCACTCCCGCCTGCCACGACGCCCAGAGCCGGGCATAGCGCTCGCCCTGCGCGACGAGCTCGTCGTGCGAGGCGACTTCGACCACGCGGCCGCCGTCCATCACGACCACGCGATCGGCCCGCTCGGCCGTCGAAAGCCGGTGCGCGATGATGATCACGGTCCGGCCCTCGACGACGGCCGCGAGCGCCCGCTCGACCGCAGCCTCCGTCGCCGGGTCGAGGCTGGAGGTCGCCTCGTCGAGCACGATCACGGCAGGATCGGCCAGCGCGACGCGTGCGATCCCGACCAGCTGGCGCTCGCCGGCCGACAGCCGCACGCCCCGGGTCTGGACGTCGGTGTGGATGCCCTCGGGCAACGAGTCGAAGCGCTCCAGCGCGCCGATCTGCTCGAGGGCGTGGAGCACGGCCTCGTCCGAGGCCTCGGGATCGGCCAGGCGCACGTTGTCGGCGATCGTGCCGCTGAACAGGTGCCCTTCCTGCGGCAGCATCACGATCCGGTGCCGCAGGGAGGCGAGCGTCCCGTCTCGCAGGTCGCGGCCGCCGAGCGCGATCGAGCCCTGCTGCGGGTCGTACTGGCGCGTGAGCAGCTTCGCAAGCGTCGACTTGCCCGCGCCGGTGACGCCCACCAGCGCGACCTGCTCGCCGGTCTCGAGGCGGAGCGAGACGCTGCTCACGACGGGCGCGCCGCCGTCGTAACCGAAGGTGACGTCGCGCAGCTCGACCGCGCCGTCGGCCGGCAGCTCGACCGCGCTGTCCCGCTCCGCGACGGCATTCTCGGTCTGCAGCACGCCGACGATCTTGCCCAGCGCGGCGAGGCCCTGGCGAAAGTCGCCGAGCCACTCGCTGAAGCGCGCGATCGGGTCGAAGAGCTGCACCAGGTAGAGCACGTAGGCGACGATCGTTCCCTGCGAGATCGACCCGTCCCGGTACATCGAGGCGGCGACGAGCAGCACCGCAACCAGCGCCACCGTCTGCGCGAGCGGGATCACTGTGAAGAGGCGGATGTTCACGTACGACGCGCTGCGCCACGCACCGATCTGTGCACGGCTGCGCGGCTCGTAGGCCTCGAGCGTCTGCCGCTCGCGGCGGAATGCCTGAACGACGCGCACCCCCGAGAGCCCTTCCTGCAACGCCGTCAGCGTCTCGGCGACCCGGTCGCGGATCGCGTGGTAGACGCGGCCTGCGCTGTGGTGGAAGGCCCAGCTCGACGCGGTCAGCAGCGGGAGCGCGACCAGCGAGACGGCGGCAAGCGTCGGTGAGAGGACGACCAGCACCGTCACCGTGAGCACGATCTGCAGCGCGCTGCCCACGACCTCGACGAGCGCCTCGCGGAGAAACTCGGTCAGCGCCTGGACGTCCGAGGTGAGCCGCGAGACGAGCGCGCCCGTGCGCTCCTGCTCGAAGAAGCCGAGCGGCAGCGCCTGGAGCTTGTCGAACGCGGCCGTGCGCAGCGAGTGCAGGAAGCGCTCGCCCGCTG
>JBKPFI010000452.1:0-2862 GCA_046728775.1 Actinomycetota bacterium
CGACTGCATCTGGCTTCTCCCGATGTACCCCTCCCCGCTGCGCGACGGCGGCTACGACATCGCGGACTTCTTCGGGATCCATCCCGACTACGGCACGGTGGAGGACTTCCGCACGTTCGTCGAGGCGGCGCATCAGCGGCAGATGCGCGTGATCGCCGACCTCGTCATGAACCACACCTCTTCCGACCACCCATGGTTCCAGGAGGCGCGCAGCTCGCGCGACTCGCCGAAGCGGGACTGGTACGTCTGGTCGGACAGCGACGACGGCTACCCCGACGCGCGGGTGATCTTCGTCGACGCCGAGCCCTCGAACTGGACGTGGGACCCCGTCGCAGGCCAGTACTACTGGCACCGCTTCTTCTCGCACCAGCCCGATCTCAACTACGACAACCCCGAGGTGCAGGACGAGATGTTGCGCGTGCTGCGCTTCTGGCTGGACCTCGGCATCGACGGCTTCCGGCTGGACGCGGTTCCGTATCTCTACGAGCGCGAGGGAACGAACTGCGAGAACCTCCCCGAGACGCACCGGTACCTGAAGCGCATCCGTGCCGAGGTCGACGCGGCCTACCCCGACCGCGTGCTGCTCGCGGAGGCGAACCAGTGGCCCGAGGACGTCGTCCAGTACTTCGGCAAGGGCGACGAGTGCCACATGGCGTTCCAGTTCCCGATCATGCCGCGGATGTTCATGTCGCTCCGGCGGGAGGACGCAACGCCGATGTACGAGATCCTCGAGCGCACGCCGACGGTCCCGGACAACTGCCAGTGGGGCCTCTTCCTGCGCAACCACGACGAGCTCACGCTCGAGATGGTCACCGACGACGAGCGCGACTACATGTACGCCGAGTACGCCAAGGACCCCCGGATGAAGCTCAACCTCGGGATCCGTCGCCGCCTCGCGCCGCTGCTCGACAACGGCCGCGACGAGATCGAGCTGATGCACGCGATCCTGTTCTCGCTCCCGGGGAGCCCGGTCCTCTACTACGGCGACGAGATCGGGATGGGCGACAACGTCTTCCTCGGCGACCGGGACGGCGTGCGGACGCCGATGCACTGGACCGGCGACCGCAACGGCGGCTTCTCGTCCGCGGACTTCGCGCAGCTCTTCCTGCCCCCGCTGATGGACCCGGTCTACGGCTACTCCGCAGTGAACGTCGAGGCGCAGCTTCGGACGCCGACCTCGCTGCTGCGCTGGCTGCACCGCTTCGTCGAGTTGCGCAAGCAGCACCCGGTCTTCGGGCTCGGCACCTACGAGCCGCTGCAGCCGAGCAACCCGAGGATCTTTGCGCACGTGCGCCGCTGGGAAGAGGACATCGTGCTCTGCGTCCACAACCTCGCCCGGAGCGCCCAGGCGGCCGAGCTCGACCTGGCACAGTTCGCCGGGCTGGTGCCCGAGGAGATGTTCGGCCAGACGCGCTTCCCGCCGATTGGCGAGCTGCCGTACCTGCTCACGTTCGGCCCGCGCGGCTTCTACTGGTTCCGGCTGGTGGAGGACGAGGCGTGAGCTCTGCGTTGCGCGACCTCGTGCTCGCGCTTGCCGAGGAGGAGCTGCGCGAGTTCGTGCTGGCCCAGCGCTGGTACGGCTCGAAGTCGGACGAGGTCGCGCACGTGCGCGCCGTGGACGCGTTCCCGCTGCGGGAGGATGGCGAGCCGCTGCTGGCGGTCGCAGTGGTCGAGACGCGCTTCCAGACGGGCACGCACGAGCTGTACAACCTTCCGGTCGGGATGCGGCGGGGGCACGGCGGGTTCGCGTCGGCGGACGGCTGGTCGGCCTTCGACGCGCTCGAAGACGAGACGCTCGTGCGCGAGCTGGTGGAGCTGATCCGGACGCAGGAGGTCGTGGAGCACGCCGGGGGGACGCTGCACTTCTCGACCGTCGGCGGTCCCGTGGAGGACGAGCTCGGCGCGGTGAGACCGATCGGCAGCGAGCAGTCGAACACCTCCGTCGTGCTCGGCGAGCGGCTCGTGCTGAAGCTCTACCGCAGGCTCGAGGCGGGCGTGAACCCGGAGCTCGAGCTGCTGCGCTTCCTGACCGAGCGGGGATTTCCGGCGATCGCGTCGCTCGAGGGCTGGGCGGTGCACGTGGGACAGCCGCTCGACGCGACGCTCGCGATCCTGCAGGACTACGTTCCGGAGCGCAGCGACGGCTGGACGCTGGCGCTGGACGATCTCGCGCGGGGGTCTTCGGAGAACGACTTCGTGCCGCGCGCGCGGCGGCTCGGCGAGGTGACCGGCGAGCTGCACAGCGTGCTTGCCTCCGAGCCGAACGACCCCGCCTTCAACCCGGAGGAGGCGAGCGCGGAGGCGCTGGCACTGATCGTGGCGCGGATCGACGAGGAGATCGAGCAGGTCTTCTCGTCGCTTCCGGACGACCCGCGCGTGGAGCCTCTCACCGGCCGCGGCGAAGAGCTTCGGGTGCGGTTGCAGGCGCTCGGAATGGGCGAGCCGCTCGGGCGGTTGATCCGCCACCACGGCGACTACCACCTCGGCCAGGTGATCTGGACCGAGCGCGGCGACTGGGTCGTGCTCGACTTCGAGGGCGAGCCGGCGCGGCCGCTGCACGAGCGGCGGCACAAGCGCTCGCCGCTGCGCGACGTCGCGGGGATGCTGCGCTCCTTCTCGTACGCGGCGCGCGCGTCCTCGCTGGAGCGGGGGATCGAGCCGCCGATCGGCTGGGAGGGTCACGTGCGCGAAGAGTTCCTCGCGGGCTATCTCGACCGGGTCGACCCGGCAATCGTCCCGAGCGGGCCGGCACTGGACCGGCGCCTGCGGCTGTTCGAGCTGGAAAAGGCGCTGTACGAGCTGCACTACGAGCTCGGCCACCGGCCCGACTGGGTGCGCGTTCCGGTCGCGGGGATCCTGCAG
>JBKPFI010000299.1:0-3692 GCA_046728775.1 Actinomycetota bacterium
GGTGTATCGGGACGCGATTCATCATGACGCGGCTGCCGGACAAGTCAACAGGCGCACTTTCGGCACACCTCCGTCACGCACGCGTGAGGGTTTCTGTGCTGGCATGCCTCTGATGAGAGGCAGAAAGCCAACCGTGCGGCAGGTGTACGCGCTCGCGGCAGCGCTGTGCGAGCGCGCGGGCGAGGCGTTCCCGGAGACGCAGGACGAGGCGAGCGAGCTGATCGAGCGGCTGCGGGTCGAGAACGGGCACCCGACCCCGCGGCTCGAGGATGTGCCGCTCGGGCGGCTGCCGCGGCGACGGCGGTGGCGGCGCGGCGTGGCCGATGACGTCGACCGGAGGGCGAGCGCCGCTGCGGCGGAGCTCGCGCGAGAGATGCGCTGAGCAGCCCCGACAATCGAGGCCGTAGCCCGGCCACTGCTCTGGCCCTACGCGGGGACGGCGGCTCGCTTCGTGAAGACGTTCTCGAGCGCGGCGTGGAGGCCGACCGCAACCGCCCCGGTCAGGACGGCCGCTTCCCCGAGCGTCGAGACCTCGACGCGCGGCGGGAACGGCAGCCAGTCCGCCAGCAGCTGCGCGACCGGGTCGAGCAGCAAGTCGCCGTTCGCGCCGATGCCTCCGCCGAGGACGACGAGCTCGACGTCGACGACGGCGGCGATCGGGGCGATGTGGAGCGCGATCCGTCGCGCGACCTCCTCGACCACAGCCCGTGCCCCCTCGTCGCCGTTGCGGGCCGCACCGAAGACGGCGCGCGGGTCCTCGCGGAGACCGGCGCGCTCGGCAGCCAGGGCCGAGACCTGCGGCGCCGACGGGTCGAACGTCTCGCCGAGGCCGATCAGCGCGAAGTCGATCTCGCCGGCCGCGCCGTTGCGCCCGCGGTGAAGCTCACCGTGGAGGACCAACCCTGCGCCCATCCCGGTGCCGACCGAGAGGAAGACGAAGTCGTCCACGCCGCGGGCGACGCCCTGCCACTGCTCTCCCAGGGCGGCGAGGTTGATGTCGTTCTCCAGGGTCACGGGCAGGTCCAGCGCCGCCTGCAGCTCCCGAGCGAGCGGTCGCCCTTCGAGGCCGGCGACGTTCTCGGCGAGGCTGAGCGTGCCGTCGCTCTCGACGACGCCCGGGACGCCGACGACGACGCCGTCCACGAGCGACGGGTCGAGGCCCGACGCGTCGAGCAGCGAGGCCCGCAGCCGCGCGATCGCGTCGATCGCGCCTGCGGCGTCCGCGACGGCGAGCTCGACGTCCTGTCGCGCGCGAATCGCCCCGCCTAGGTCGCAGACCGCGCCGCGGACGAAGCGCGCGCCGAGATCGAGCCCTAGCACGGCGGCCGCCTCCGCCACCGGCTCGAAGTAGACCGCCCCGTAGCCGGGGCCGTCCGGCCCGCGGGCGGCCTCGCGCACGAGTCCTGCGTCGACCAGCGACTGGAGGGCGAGGGAGACGGTTGGCTTCGAGATCCCGGCTCGCCGGGAGATCTCCGCGCGCGAGATCGGAGCGCCGGCGCGAATCGTCTCGAGCACCTCCCGCTCGTTGATCCGCTTCAGCAAACCTGGAACCGCTCGCGGTCTCGTCACGGAAACAAACCTAACGAAAGCCGGCGAACTTTCCTAGCACCTTGACTTCTCAGACGCAACTGGGAGAAGATCGCGTTCGGAATCTTAACCAGACTGGAGGCGACAGGATGTCACGGGTGCTGGGGATGCTGAGCCTGCTGCTTGCGCTCACGCTTGCGCTCGCCGCGAGCGGCTGTGGCGGCTCGAAGAAATCAGCGGAGACCTCGACCGGCTCGGAGAAGGTGGGACCGGCGAACATCTCGATCTGGACACCGTTCGTCGACCCGGAGCTGAAGACGTTCAAGGCCGTGGTCGCCGACTTCGAGAAGGCACACCCCGGCATCCACGTGAAGGTGGTCGGCGGCACGAACGACGACAAGATCGTCGCCGCCATCCGCGGCGGGAACGCTCCGGACGTCGCGCAGTCGTTCAGCTCCGACAACACGGGCGCCTTCTGTCCGAGCGGCGCGTGGGTCGACCTCGGCCCGTACATGAAGAAGGACGGTGTCGACGACTCGATCTTCCCGCAGGCCCCGCGCGACTACACGCAGTTCGAGGGCACGCGCTGCGCGCTGCCGATGCTCGCCGACACCTACGGTCTCTACTACAACAAGGACCTGCTCGCGAAGGCCGGCTTCAAGAGCCCGCCGAAGACGATCTCGGAGCTGACGGCGATGGCGAAGAAGCTGACGCAGCGCGACGCGGGCGGCAAGCTGAAGGTCGTGGGCTTCAACCCGTTCCCGAGCTGGTACGAGAACGTCCCCGCGCACTTCGCCCCGAGTTGGGGAGCGGAGTGGATGAAGGACGGCAAGTCGTCGCTCGACACGCCACCCTGGCAGGACCAGCTCCGCTGGCAGAAGAGCCTCATCGACTGGTACGGCTACGACAACCTCGTCCGCTTCAACGCGGGCGCCGGCGACGAGTTCTCGGAGTCGAACGCGTTCGAAACGGGCAAGGTCGCGATGCACATGGACGGCGAGTGGCGCGTCGCCTTCATCAAGCGCGAGGCTCCGAAGCTCAACTACGGGACCGCGCCCTTCCCAGCCGCCGACGACCAGCAGGACCGCTACGGCGCCGGCTACGTCACCGGCAGCATCATCGGCATCCCGAAGACCTCGAAGCACAAGGACCAGGCGTGGTTGCTGGTCAAGTACCTCGGCACGAACTCCGGCGCACTGGCGAAGCTGTCGAACGGGATCCAGAACGTCCCGACGACCACCGCCTCGCTGAAGTCGCCGCAGCTCAAGCCGCTGCCCGCCTTCCAGACCTTCCTCGACGTCTTCGGCAACGCGAACACGTCGACGACGCCGATCACCCGCATCGGCTCGGCGAACCAGGAGACGTTCCAGAGCTTCGTCTCGAAGTACATGTCGGGCTCGCAGACGGACCTCGAAGGCGGGCTCGCGAACGTCGACAAGCAGATCGACGCCCAGCTCAAGCAGGCCCAGGCAGGACAGGCTCCGTGAGGTGAGCGCGACCCAGGCGCACCAGGCGCAGGCTCAGCCGCCGCTGCTGCTCGACCGTACCCGCGCGAAGCGCCGGGCGGCGTGGCGGCGCCGCCTGCAGGTGCTCGCCTTCATGAGCCCCTGGATCCTGGGCTTCTCGATCTTTTTCGGCTACCCGCTCGTGATGAGCGCGTACCTGTCGTTCACCCACTACGACCTGCTCTCGTCGCCGAGGTGGATCGGCCTCGCGAACTACCGCTACCTGTTCACGACCGACCAGACCGTCTGGCCCGCGGTCAAGAACACGCTCTGGTTCATCGCAATCGCCATCCCGCTGCAGGTGCTGTTCGCGCTCGGGATCGCGATCATGCTCTCGCGCGCGCAGCGCGGGATCGGGGTCTTCCGCACCGTGTTCTACCTCCCGGCCCTCGCGCCGCCGGTGGCCGCGACGCTCGGCTTCGTCTACCTGCTGAACCCGGCGACCGGCCCGGTGAACACGATCCTGGGCAAGCTCGGGATCCAGGGGCCGCTCTGGTTCGACTCGCCCCACTGGTCGAAGCCGTCGCTGACGATGCTCGCGCTCTGGGGAATCGGCAACACGATGATCATCTTCCTCGCCGCGGTGCTGGACGTGCCGCGGCACCTGTACGAGTCCGCGGAGCTCGACGGCGCGGGCTACTTCGCGCGCCTCCGCTACGT
>JBKPFI010000438.1:0-3009 GCA_046728775.1 Actinomycetota bacterium
GTCGACGTCGTCGAGGAGGTCGCCCGTGAGCGGCTCGAAGAGGTGCCGTTCACGCTTCCGGCCCGGCGCGAGATGTTCGGCGCGCTCACCCCGGTGCAGCGGCTGCGGCGCCGCATCGAGGACGTGCTCGTCGGGCTCGGGCTGACGGAGACGTACACGCCGTCTCTGCGGGCGGATGACGCCGACCCGAAGGCGTGGCGGCTCCCCGAGCCGATCTCGGCCGAGTTCTCGGTGCTGCGGACGCGGCTGCTGCCGAGCCTGGTCGAGGCCGCTCGCCGCAACGTCGAGCTCGGCGCCGACGACGTCGCGCTGTTCGAGGTCTCCCGGGCCTACCTGCCCGACGGCGACCTGCCGACCGAGGAGACGCACGTGGCCGCGATCGTCGACGGCGGCTGGCTGCGCGCGAAGGGCGTTCTGGACACCCTCTACGCGGCGCTAAAGGTCGACGCGAGCTTCCAGCGCGCTGCCGACGACCTGCTCCATCCGGGCAAGTCGGCCGCGACCGCGGCTGGGATCATCGGCGAGCTCCACCCGGCCGTTCTCGACGGCGTCTGGGGAGCTTTCGAGCTCGACCTCGCCAAGCTGCTCGAGGGTGCGCGCGAAGGGGTGCGCTACACCGACGTCGTCTCGTTTCCGGCCGTGCGCCAGGACCTCGCCTTCGCCGTCGCCGACGAGGTTACTGCCGCCGAGCTCGTCGCAGCGGCGCGGGAGGCCGCCGGGCCGGAGCTCCGCGAGATGCGGCCGTTCGACGTCTACCGCGGCGAGCAGGTGGGCGAGGGCCGGAAGTCGATCGCGTTCGCGGTGAGCTTTCAGTCGCCGCAGCGGACGCTCACCGACGACGACGCCGCGGCGCTGCGCAAGCGGATCGTCGAGGTCTTGCGCGAGCGGTTCGGCGCGGAGCTACGTGCCTAGATCCTGATCAAAGGCTCTCGGGCGCCAGGCGCGCCGCGAGCGCGGCCAGGACCTTGCTCTGGATCTCCGGTTGATCCTTCATCAGCCGCCGAAACGAGCGGTCGGTGATCACGAGCGCGCGAACCGGCGATGTGGCCGTGACGGTCGCGGTGCGCGGCGTGTCGGAGACGAGCGCGATCTCGCCGAAGAAGTCGCCGGCGCCGAGCTGATTGACGCGCCGCCCGTCTTTCAGCACGTCCGCGTCGCCTTCGAGCAAGACGAAGAACTCGCGCCCACGCTCACCCTGGCGCGTCATCTCCTTGCCCTCCCGCAGGTCGATCTCGTCGGCGAGTTGTGCGATCTGCTGCAGCTCGCGCTTCGAGCAGTTCCAGAACAGCGGCGCACGCTTGATCAGGTCGACCTTCTCGTTGTGGCGCAGCATCGGCGTGAGTCTAAGCCGCGGCGGGGTGCTCGGGAAACCGATTCCGGGTTTCGATCCGTATGCGGTAGCGTGTCCACGATTGTCGAGGAGGGTCGCTTCGTGCCAAGGTTTCGCCTAATCCTGTTGCTTCCGCTTGCGCTCGTGCTCGCCGCGGTGCTGCTGCCCGGCTCCGCTCGGTCTGCGGCGAAGGCGACAGCGCTCAACGTCACCGTCGGGCCCGGCTTCACGATCACGGTGACCGACGCCGCCGGCAAGAGCGTGACCCAGCTCGACCCGGGCGACTACGCGATCACGATCAAGAACCTGTCTCCGAACCAGGAGCACAACTTCCACCTGACCGGCCCGGGCGTCAACATGGCGTCAGCCTTCGACAACAACACCGTGACGTGGAACGTGACGTTCGCGGACGGCATCTACAACTACAAGTGCGACGCCCATCCGACGATCATGAAGGGCTCCTTCCGCGTCGGCGCGGCGCCGCCTCCGCCGCCGCCGACACCGAAGCTCAACGGTCGCGTCGGTCCCGGGAAGTCGATCTCGCTGAAGACCGCCCGGGGCGCCGTTGTCAAGAAGCTGAAGGCTGGCTCCTACCGGATCGCGGTCAAGGACGCGACGAAGGCGGACAACTTCCATCTGCTCGGGCCCGGCCTGAACAAGAAGACGGGGGTTGCGTTCCGCGGCAGCGTCTCGTGGAAGGTGCGGTTCAAGGCGGGGAAGAAGTACATTGTCCGCTCCGACGCCCACCTGAAGCTGCGTCGGACGTTCGCGGCTACGGCTCGGTAGGCCTCCGCTTCCGTAAGCCTCAGCTTGCGTAAGCCTTGGCTTGCGTAAGCCTGCGCTTCCGTTAGTCGCGGTCGACCAGCATGAACGGACCGAGGCGGGCTTTCGTATGCCCCTCGCGACCGCGGCGCGCCAGCAGGCGCATGGTCGCCCCGATCCCGCCGGAGACGACGAAGCCGATTGCCAGGGCAGCTGCCGTGGCCACCGGCAGCTTCTCCTTCAGCTTCGCGTTGATGTCCATCTCGGCGCGCAGGTCGTCGACCGCGTCGGCGAGCCGCCCGCGCTCCGCCTCGATGTCGCGGCGGACCTGATCGGGGGTGCGTCCGTCAGACGTTGTCGTGTCCATCGGCCTTCAGCGCCTCCGTTGTCAGCTTTGCCTCCAGTAGCGCCTGCTCGGGCACGGGCGGCGTTCCCTTCTTGATCGCCCGTAGGCCGAGGAGCCCGAGCACCGCCGTCACGACGGCGACCAGGGCGGTGACGATCAGCAGAGCGAGCCACGTGGGCGTGGCGGTCGCGATCCCGGCTGCGGCTGTCGCGAGCGCGAACCCGAACGTGAAGAGCAGGAAGACCGCCGCGCCGAGCGCGAGGCCGATGCCGAGGCCGAGCGAGGAGATCTTCCGCTTGAGCTCGAGTGCGGCCAGCTCCATCTCGAGCCGTGCAAGCGCGCTCGCGTGCTCGGCGACAGTCTTCGCGGTCTGGCCGAGCCCAGGCGTCTCGCGCTCAGTCTCTGGGGTGTGCATGGCCTCTCCAGTCGACCACCTTCGCGAGCAGGATCCCGGCGACGAGCGCGGCGCCGACGACCACGACCGGCGGTGGGCCACCGCGCTTGCGCTTCGCCTTCGGGGGCGAGTCCGTGATCTGTGTCGGCGCCTCGCGTGCGGGCGGCGGTGGTAGCT
>JBKPFI010000383.1:0-3914 GCA_046728775.1 Actinomycetota bacterium
GCCCGTGGTTGCCGGTCGACGCGGTGACGACGCCGCGGCGCCGCTCTTCGTCGTTCAGCTGGGAGACGAGGTTGACGCCGCCGCGCACCTTGAAGGCACCGGTCGGGAGGTGGTTCTCGTGCTTGACGAGGATCTCCGTGCCGACGAGCTCGCCCAGCGCGCCGTAGCCGTAGAGCGCCGTCGGCTGCAGGTGCGGGGCGATCCGCCGTCGCGCGGCGTAGACGTCGGCGAGGGTCGGGATCTGCTGCTCCACGCGTGCCGCGATCACGCGAGCCCTTTCTCGCGGAGCTCGGCCAGCGCACGCTCCGACTTCGGCAGCTCGAGGCCCATACCGCGCAGGACCTCCGGTGCCTTCGTGAACTGGACGTCCTCGTAGCCGACCACCTGGACGAAATTCCCCCACGGGTCGCGGAAGTTGAGCCCGCGGCCGGGCCGGAGGTCGGCGCCTGCGGCCTCCAGCCGTTCGCGCGCCGCGTCCTTGTCGTCCACGACGAGCCCGAGGTGCCGGTGCGCGTCGGGCTCCTGACTGCGCCCTTCCGAGAGCGCGATGAACTGGTCGCCCATGTCGATGAAGGCCATCCCGGGAAGGCGCCCGCGAAGCTCGAAGTCGAAGATGCGCCCGTACCACTCCAGCGCCTCGTCGACGTCGCCGACCTCGAGCGCGACGTGGTTGATCCCGACGAGCTTCGGCATGCCCCGAGCCTAGTCGCCCGGGGCATGCCTGGCGGGGATTACGACGCTCGCTGGCCGCGCCTGCGCGCGACGAAGAACGCCGCCCCGACGGCGACGAGCGCGCCGGGGATGCCGATGCCGGCGACGAGCGCGAGGTTCGTCGAGGACGAGGTGCGCGCCGCCCGCGCGGGGAGACCCCGCTGGACGAGCGTCCGCTTGAGCCCGTCCGCGCGGTACCAGCCGCCGCGGGTGGTCATGTCGAAGATCGGCTGCCCGGACTTCATGTACGTGACGGCCCCGCCTCGTGCGTAGGGGTAGACGTCCTGCACGATCCTGAACGTGTCGTTGTTCGGCCCGGGGACGACGTAGTGGATCGTCAGCTTCGGCCCGAGCTTGCTCGTCGGCGCCGAAGCAAGCATCGGGTTCGGCTCCTGGCCGAACGACGCGGGGAAGAACCCCGCTTCCTCGGTCAGGTCGCCGAGAGGAGTGCCGCTCGACTCGCCGGAGCCGCCGATCACGAGCGGCTTGTCGAGCCCCTGGCCGGTGACCGAGGCCGAGGACGGCCCTTTCGCGGCCGCGGCGGCAGGAAACACGAGCGCCAGGGCGAGCGCTGCCAACGTCAAGCGGTTCATCGGAAGCTCCTTTCGCAGATGCCGCCGATACACCGCCGCCCTCCCGGCGGTTCCACGACGCCCTCCGGCCTTGGGGCCTAGGCGCCGCTCGGGCCGGAGAGCTCGCGCGCGACGTCGAACTTCTCGACCGACAGAACCGATCCCCCGACAGCCTCGGCAGCCTGGCGCCGGGCGCGGCCGGCGACCGATTCGCTGTTCTCGAGCGCGGCGGCGTTCTGCCAGAGTGTGAGCGTCATCGTGCGACCGTCCTCCGGGTCGACGAGGACGTAGCCGCCGGCGAATCCCGCCAGCTGCTCCACCTGCGTCGCCGCCTCGCCGAAGGCCTGCACGGCGTCGTCGATGCGATCGGCCTGGACCTCGTAGCGTGCAACACGTGCCAGCATGGCCCGGAACCCTACTGCCTCCTCCGGTGTAGGACGGGCAGTGGTGGACCGGCCACTGGACGAGGCGGAGCTCGTCGAGCGCGCGAAGCACGGCGAACTCCGCGCCTGGGAGACGATCGTGCGCCAATACCAAGGCCTTGCCTTCCGAACCGCCTACCTGCTCTGCGGGTCGGCCGCCGATGCCGAGGAGGCGGCTCAGGACGGGTTCGTGAAGGCGTACCAGGCGCTCGGCCGCTTCCGCCGCGGCGCGCCCCTGCGACCGTGGCTGCTGCGGATCGTCGCGAACGAGGCGCGCAACCGCCGCCGCTCGGCGGGCCGCCGCGAGGCCCTCGCGCTGCGCGCCGCGACCCAAGACCGCCCGGGGGACGCGGTCCCGTCCCCCGAGGCGGCTCTCGTCTCGGCCGAGGAGCGCACCCGCCTGCTCGCGGCGGTCAACGAGCTCTCGGAGGAGCACCGGCTCGCGATCGCGTGCCGCTACTTCCTCGAGCTCTCGGAGGAGGAGACCGCCGCGGCCCTCGGCGTTCGTCGCGGGACGGTCAAGTCGCGTCTGTCGCGGGCACTCGAGCGCCTGCGCGAGCGCCTGGAGGAGGGCGAGTGAACGGGCTCGAGCAGCAGCTGCGGGAGCTGGGGCGGGAGCTCGCCTACCCGCAGGAGCCGGACCTCGCGCCCGCCGTCCTCGGGCGGCTCGAACGGAGGCCGTTCCCCTGGCGGCGCGTCGCGCTGGCACTTGCGTTGCTGGTGGTGGCGCTGGCCGCCGCGTTCGCGGTGCCCCAGGCGCGCACGGCGCTCTTGCGCTGGTTCCACCTGCGCGGCGTGACCGTCGAGCGGGTCGAGACGCTCCCGTCCGCGGTCGAGCGCTCACAGGCGCAGGGCCTCGGCCGCCCCGTCGCTCGCGCAGAGGCCGAGCGCGAGCTCGGCTTCCGGCTCGTCCTGCCGCGGTTCGCAGGCGGCGAGCCGAGCCGCGTCTACGTGCTCGCCGGCTCCCTTGCCACGGTGATCGTCCGCGACCACGACCGGTCGCTGCTGCTGTCCGAGTTCCGGGCGACGAAGTTCGACGTGCTCAAGAAGCTCGTCGGCGGAAGGAGCGTCGTCGAGCCGGTCCGGGTGGACGGGTCGCCGGGCCTCTGGATCGAGGGCCCGCCGCACACGCTCACGTACTTCGACCAGCTCGGCCAGTTCCACGAGAAGACGGTCCGGATCCACGGCAACGTGCTCCTCTGGACGCACGGCGAGCTGACGCTTCGCCTCGAAGGGCGCCTGAGCAAGGCGCAGGCCCTGCGGATCGCGCGCGAGATCGGCTGAGGGCACTAATCCCCCTGCAGGGGGAGATCCGAGAGGCGGGTTGCGCCGAATAGCCAGAGAGATGGCTGCGGAGCTTCACGTCGTCACCGATACCGAGCAGGAGCGGGTGGAGCACTGGCGCGCCGAGGAGCTCGTCCGCGCGGGCTTCGACCCGAGCGACGCGATCGCGCTCGCCGCGCGGCACGACATCGACCTCCACCTCGCGCTCAGGCTGATCGAGCTCGGCTGCCCGCACGAGACCGCGATCGACATCCTGATCTGACGCAGGCGTCGAAGGCCGCGGGCAGAATGTCGCCCGCGTGAGCCTCGCCTCCATCCCCTCGCCGAACAGCGGCACGATCGACCTCGGGCCGCTGACGATTCACATGTACGGCCTGACGCTGCTGGTCGCGATCGCGGCCTGCATCTGGCTCACCGGCGTGCGCTGGACGCGGCGCGGCGGCGACTGGGACCTCGTCCTCAAGGTGGCGGTCTGGGGGGTCGCCGCGGGCATCGTCGGCGCCCGGATCTACCACGACATCACGAGCTGGAACGAGGTCTCGAGCCCGAAGTGGAAGGGCGTCTTCGCCGTTTGGGAGGGCGGGCTCGGCGTCTGGGGCGGGATCCTGCTCGGCTGCCTGGTCGGCGCGGTCATCGTCCGCCGCGAAGGCGCCCGCGTGCGCGACATGATGGACGCGGTGGCGCCGGGGCTGTTGCTCGCGCAGGGCATCGGCCGGTGGGGGAACTGGTGGAACCAGGAGCTCTACGGCAAGCCGACCGACCTGCCCTGGGGCCTGAAGATCGACCCGGAGCACCGCGTCGCCGGCTACGAGACCGACACGACCTTCCACCCGACCTTCCTCTACGAGTTCGTCTACGACCTCGTCGGCGTGGGCCTCCTGCTCCTGCTCGACCGGCGCTTCCGCTTCAAGCCGCCGGCGCTGTT
>JBKPFI010000459.1:0-8599 GCA_046728775.1 Actinomycetota bacterium
CGGCGCCTCGCGCACCCACGTGACGAGGTGCTCGATCAGCTCGAGCAGCGGCTCCTCGGCCCAGTGGATGTCCTCGAAGACCAGGACGAGCGGCTGCTCTTGCGCGACCCGCTGCGCCCACTCGCGCGCGGCCCACGCGATCTCCTGCTGGCTGCGCTCGGCCTGCACGGCCTCGAGCACCCCCGAGGCAAGCCCGAGGAGGTCGGCGACCACCTCGTCCTCGCAGAACTGCCGCAGCTTCTCGATCGCGACATCCAGCGGGTCGTCGTCGACGATCCCGGCCGCGCACTTCACCATCTCGGCGAGCGGCCAGTAGGTCACGCCCTCGCCGTACGGCAGGCAGCGGCCCGAAAGGACCGTCGCCCCGTCGAGGCTTTCGCTGAACTCGTTCGCGAGCCGGCTCTTGCCGACCCCGGGCTCGCCGTAGATCGTGAACAGGTGGGCGCGGCGGTCGCGCAGCGCCCGGTCGTAGGTGTTCTGCAGCAGGTCGAGCTCGGCATCGCGCCCGACGAGCGGGGCCTGCAGCGCGTGCGGCCGCGTCTCGCCGCCGCCAGCGCCGACCACGCGCCACGTCCAGATTTCGCGCCCGAGGCCCTTCAGCTCGACCGGGCCGACGTCTTCGGCCTCGACGCGACCCAGCGTGAGCCGGTGTGCGGCGGGGCCGATCAGGAGCTGGCCCGGCTCCGCGGCCTGCTCGAGCCGCGCAGCGACGGTCACGGCCTCGCCGGTCGCGAAGGTCGAGTCCGAGTCGTCTGCCACGACCTCGCCGGACTCGACGCCGATCCGCGCCTCGAGCTCGAGCCCGTCGACCTCGTCGAGGATCGCGAGGCCCGCCCGGATGGCACGTTCGGCGTCGTCCTCGTGGGCCTGCGGGATCCCGAAGGCAGCCATGACCGCGTCGCCGGCGAACTTCTCGACGATGCCGCCGTGGGTCGTGACGCAGTGCGAGACACGGTCGAAGAACCGCTGCACGCGGCGGCGGACGACCTCGGGATCGGCACCCGTCACGAGCGCTGTCGAATCGACGAGGTCCACGAACAGGACCGTGGCCAGTTTGCGTTCCATGCCTGCAGTGTAGAACGACCTCGGAGGCCGTTTCCTTCCGCCCCGAGTAGCATCCGGGCGTGCTCGAGCCGCATGTTTTCAAGGCTTACGACGTGCGCGGGATCTACGCGTCGGAGCTGGACGAGGAGGGCGCGCGGGCAATCGGGCACTCGTTCGTGGAAGTGTTCGAGCCGAAGCGAATCGCGGTCGGGCATGACATGCGGGTCTCGTCCCCGTCGATGGCCGAGGCGCTGATTCGAGGCACCTCGGAGGCCGGCGCCGACGTGCTCGACCTGGGACTGGTGGGCACGGAGATGCTCTATTTCGCCGTCGGCGAGCTCGGGCTGGACGGCGGCGTCGCAGTCACCGCGTCGCACAACCCGAAGGAGTACACCGGGATGAAGATCGTCCGCCGGGGCGCGCTGCCCGTCGGCGGCGAGTCGGGGCTCTTGGACATCCGCGACCGGGCCATGTCCCTTCAGGCCATGTCCCAGGGACAGTCCCTCGGACATGTCCGGGAGTACGACATCTGGCAGCAGTACGTCGAGCGCGTCCTCTCGTTCGTGGACGTCGAGGCGATCCGCCCGCTGAAGGTCGTCATCGACGCCGCGAACGGGATGGCCGGCGTGATGCTGTCGCCGGTGCTCGAGCACCTGCCGCAGCTCGAGGTCGTGCGCTGCTTCTTCGAGCCGGACGGCACCTTCCCGAATCACGAGCCGAACCCGCTCCTGCCCGAGAACCGCGAGTTCATCGTCACCAAGACCCTCGAGGAGGAAGCCGACTTCGGGGTGGCGTTCGACGGCGACGCGGACCGCTGCTTCTTCGTCGACGACTCCGGCGAGTTCGTGCCCGGCGACTTCGTCACCGCGCTCTTCGCCGAGGCCGTCCTCGAGAAGGAGCCGGGCGCGAAGCTCATCTACGACGTGCGCGCGAGCTGGGCCGTCCCCGAGACGATCGAGCGCGCGGGCGGCGTCCCGCTCGTGAACCGCGTCGGCCACGCCTTCATCAAGCACCGCATGCGCGAGGAGGACGCGGCCTTCGGCGGCGAGGTCTCCGGCCACTATTACTTCCGCGACTTCTCGCAGGCGGACTCGGGCGTCGTCCCGTTCCTGCTGATGCTGGAGCTGGTCTCGAAGAAGGGGCAACCGCTGTCCGAGATCCTGCGGCCGTTCCGCGAGCGCTACTTCATCACCGGCGAGCTGAACACTCCGGTTCCCGACGTGGCGCTGAAGCTCCAGGAGCTGAAAGAGCGCTTCGGCCGGGAGGGCCGCGTCAGCGACCTCGACGGGATCTCGGTCGACGCCGACGAGTGGCACATGAACGTGCGGCCCTCGAACACCGAGCCGCTGCTGCGCCTGAACCTCGAGGCTCGCTCGCCGGAGCTGATGGAGCGCAAGCGTGACGAGGTGCTCGCCGTGATCGGCTCGGGCAGCTGATCAGAAGAAGCGATCGGCTACGCTGCAGATGAGCGTGGCTGTCGATCACTCATCGGGGATCGAGATCCGGCACCTGTCGGCGCTCGAGGCCGTTGCCGCCGAGGGCTCGTTCCGCCGTGCGGCCACGCGGCTCGGCTATGTGCAGTCGGCGATCAGCGAACAGATCGCAGCCCTCGAGCGCATCGTCGGCCAGCGCCTGGTCGAGCGCTCGCGCGGGGCCGGCCGAGTCGAGCTGACCGAGGCCGGCGAGATCCTGCTCAGCCACGCCAAGGCGATCGCCGCCCGCCTCAAAGCCGCCGAGGCCGATCTGGCCGCCCTCGGGGACGGCTCGGCCGGCGCGCTGCGGCTGGGCATCTACCAGAGCGTCGGCGCGCGGGTCATCCCGCGTCTGTTGCCGCGCTACGCGCGGGACTGGCCCGACGTGCGGGTGCTGCCGCGCGAAGCCCCGACCGACGCGGGCCTGTTCGAGCTCGTCGAGCGCGGCGAGCTCGAGCTGAGCTTCGCCGACCTTCCCCTCCACCCCGGCCCGTTCGAGTCCGTGGACCTGCTCACCGACCCGTACGTGCTGCTGGTCGCCGCCGACTCGCCGTTCGCGGGCAACGGCCCGGTCGGGCTCGACGAGATCGCCGGCCTGCCCCTGATCGGCCACTGGACCTGCCGCGTGCTACCGCGCGTGGAGGCCGAGCTGCGCGGCCAGGGCGTCGAGCCGAACTTCGTCTTCCGCTCCGACATCCTGAGCACTGTGCAGGCGCTCGTCGGAGCGGGAGTCGGGAGCGCGATCATCCCGCGCCTGGGCATCGACCCGACGGACTCCCGCACGGCGATCGTCCAGCTCGCCGAGAGCGTGCCCGTGCAGCCGCGGATCATCGCGCTCTTCTGGCATCGGGACCGCTACCGGTCCCCTGCAGCCGAGGGGTTCGTCGAGACCGCCCGCGAGGTCTGTGCCGAGATCTCCGGCGAGCTCGAAGGAACCGTCCAGCCACTCGTTCGCCCCTCCCGATCAGCGTGATCGGCAACCTGCGTCACAGCCGCTGAGATGAGGGGCTACCTTCTGTCCATGAAGGTTCTCGTGGCGGCAGCTTTGGCGCTCGCGTTCGCCCTGCCGGCAGCGGCCGCGGCCCCCCGTCTGAGCCCCGCCGACCGCGCTGCGATCAGCCGCAGCATCGACGTCTTCGTCAACCACGCGGTCACCCGCGCGAACCCCGGCGGCGCGTACGACGTCGTCGCACCCGAGATGCGGCCGGGCATCGGTCCCAAGGAGTGGGCGCGCGGCGACATCCCGGCCTACCCGTTCCCGGCCCGCGGGCAGCACCACCCTTGGAACGTCCTCTACGTCACCCGCGAGGAGGTCGGGCTGGAGCTCGAGCTGATCCCACGCCGGCACAGCAAGGTCGGGCCGATCATCTTCCACATCTATCTCCGGCCGGTGCGCGGCGGGCGCTGGCTCGTCGACTCGTTCATGCCCGTCGCCACGCTCGCGCCGCTCAACGCCAAGAAGTCGAAGGTGCTGTCGGTCAGGGACTTCTCGCCGCAGGTCTCGGGCGGCGCCTCGCTCGACGCCACCGGCCCGAGCCGCCTCAACTCGATCTACCTCATCGGCCCCTTCGCGGCGCTCGGGCTCGTCCTGCTCGGACTCGCCGCGTGGGGAGTCGCGCGCGCCGTGCGCAGCCGGCGGCTGCAGGGCCCGCGAAGCAGCGAGATGCCGCCGCTCCCGCCCGGCCGCGTCACGACGAGCCGCCGCGCGTAGCATCCGCCTCCATGGCGCTCGAGCTCGGCCGGGTCACTGACCGCAAGCCGCCGTTCAAGTACTCGTCCCTGACGAGGGTCGGCTTCTCGGACACCGACGCGCAGGGGATCGTCTACTACGGGCGCTACCTGCCGTACTTCGACAGCGCCCGCGTCGAGTACCACAGGCACCTCGACATGCTCGAGACGCAGCCGCACGAGCACGAGTTCGTGATGCGCGCGAACACGATGGAGTACCACGCGCCGGCCCGTTTCGACGACCTGATCGAGGTCTTCATCCGCGTCTCGCGCATCGGCCGCACCAGCGTGACGTACGAGTGCGCGGCCTACCGGGAGGACGGCGTCCTGATGGTGACCGCAGAGCAGACCCTCGTGCTCGTCGACCTCGACGAGCGCCGCGCCCGCACCGTTCCGGACTGGTACCGGGACAAGGTTGCCGCCTTCGAGGGGCAGGATCTCGAGCGATGAGCAGCGGGACGGCACTCGAGGAGATCGACCGGATCATCGAGCGCGGCGGGGGCGCCGACGAGGTGCTGCAGGAGGTCGTCGAGGCTTTGCACGACGGCGTCGAGCACTACTCGTGGGTCGGCATCTACCTGGTCGAGGTGACGACCTCGTGCTCGGCCCGTGGAAGGGGCCCGAGGCGACGGAGCACGTTCGGATCCCGGTCGGACAGGGCATCTGCGGCGCGGCCGCCGCGAGCGGGCAGACGGAGGTGGTGGACGACGTGAACGCCGACCCGCGCTACCTCGCGTGCTTCCCGTCCACGCGCTCCGAGATCGTCGTGCCGATCGTCCACGAGGAGCAGGTCGTCGGCGAGATCGACATCGACTCCGACACGCCGGCTGCCTTCGGCGACGAGGATCGCGCGCTGCTCGAGCGAATAGCGCAGGTGATCTCGCCGTACTGCCACTAGTATCTGCGCCGATGGCTCCGCTCAACTACCTCGACGCCGGCTCCGGCAGCATGCTGCTCCAGATCATCCTCGGCGGCGCGGCGGCCATCGGGGTGACCGCGAAGCTGACGTGGCGGCGCTTCCTGCGAGCCCTGCGCATCCGCAGGGATGACGACGACACCTAGTCGCACTCCCGAACCGGCGTCCTTTCGCGACCCCGAGGCCCGGGTCGTTTACTCGTCCGACGGCGAGGTCCTGCGCGAGCTCTCGCCGCGGGCGCGTGAGGACTGGGCCGCGCTCGAACGGGCGCGTTTCTTCCGCCGTGCGCTCGAGGAGGGCAGGGTCGTCGCGACCGAGGAGATCGAGCCGGGCGTGCTCCGCCACGAGCGCCTGCCCTTCGTCTCCTACCCGTACGAGTGGCCCTTCGAGATGCTGCGCGATGCGGCGCTGCTCCAGCTCGGGCTGCTGGACGAGGCTCTCGCCGAGGGGTTCGTGCTCAAGGACGGCTCGCCGTACAACATCCAGTGGCGCGGCTCGGAGCCGGTCTTCGTCGACGTCGGCTCGTTCGAGCGGCTGCGCGAGGGCGAGCCGTGGGCCGGCTACCGGCAGTTCTGCGCGCTCTTCCTCTATCCGTTGATGCTGCAGGCCTACCGCGGGATCGCGCCGCAGCCGTGGCTGCGCGGGAGCCTCGAGGGGATCGAGCCGAGCCAGGCACGCGCGCTGCTACCCCGCTTCCGGCGCGGCGTCTTCACGCACGTCGTCCTGCACGACCGGCTCGAGGCGAAGCACGCCGACCGGCAGCGCGACGTGCGCTCGGAGCTCAAGGCCGCGGGGTTCAAGAAGGAGCTGATCCAGGCGAACGTCCGCCGGCTGCGGAAGCTCGTCACGCGTCTCTCACCCAAGCGCGGTCGCTCCGAGTGGGCGGGCTACCGGGAAGCGGCGCCCTACAGCGACGCGGACGCGGCGCGGAAGGAGCGGTTCGTCTGCGAGGCCGGGCCGGCGCGGCTCGCGTGGGACCTCGGTGCCAACGACGGCCGCTTCTCGCGAGCCGTCGAGGCCGAGTACGTGGTCGCAGTCGACGGGGACGAGCGCGTGGTCGGCGAGCTCTACGGCACGCTGCGCGCCGAAGGCTCGAGGACGGTCCTGCCGCTCGTGGTCGACCTCGCCGACGCCTCGCCCGCCCGCGGCTGGCGCGGCGTCGAACGGCAGCGGCTCGAGGAGCGCGGCCGGCCCGACCTCGTGCTCTGCCTCGCCCTCGTGCACCACCTCGCGATCGGCCGCAACGTCCCCTTCGCCGAGCTCGTCGCGTGGCTGCGGTCGCTCGGCTCGCGGCTGGTGATCGAGTTCGCCGACCGCGACGACCCGATGGTCGCCCGGCTGCTGGCGGCGAAGCGCGAGGAGACACACGAGGACTACGGGCGCGACCAGTTCGAGCGGGCGCTGGCGGCCGGCTTCGAGCTCGAGCGCCGCGACGTGCTCGGCTTGGGGACGCGCACGCTCTACCTCGCCAAGCCGCGGACATGAAAGGGCTGCAGGCCCCGCCACTGCGGCAGGCCGGCCTGCATCTGCTCGTGCTCTGGTCGTTCGCGGTCGCCCAGCCGCTCTTCGACCTGCTCGGCCACAACGGCGAGTTCTTCGCCGCGCGCGGCTCGGGCCGGTTGGACGTCGTCGTGTTCGCGCTGGTGCTCGTCTTCGGGCCGCCTGCGCTGCTCGCCGGGCTGGAATGGGCGGTGGGGCCGCGTGCGCGTGGAGCCGTCCACGCCTGTTTCGTGGCCGCCCTCGTCGGGCTCTTCGTGCTGCAGGGGATCCACGGCGCCGGCCCCCCGGGGTGGCTGCTGGTCGCGCTGGCCGGAGCCTCCGGGGTCGCGTTGGCCGCCGTGTACGAACGGGTCCCGGGCGCACGGCTCGTGCTAACGGTGCTCGCGCCGGCGCCGCTCCTCTTCCTCGGCCTCTTCCTGTTCAACTCCGACGCTTCCCGGCTGACCCTCTCCGGCACCGAGACAGCGTTCGCCGCCGGCGAGCACCCGCGCGCCCCCGTCGTCCTGATCGCCTTCGACGAGCTGCCGCTCAACTCGCTGCTCGACGCGCAGGGCCGCATCGACGCGCGGCGCTTCCCGAGCTTCGCGCGACTCGCACGCGGCTCGACCTGGTTGGCGCGCACGACGACGGTCGCCGAGGGAACGACGCATGCCGTCCCGGCAATCCTCACCGGCCGCCTCCCGCGCGCCGGCGAGTTTCCGGTTTACACCGACCACCGGCAGAACCTGTTCACGCTGCTCGGCCCCTCCACCGACCTGCACGTGGTCGACGAGGAGACCCACCTTTGCCCGCCGAAGCTCTGCCCGGGGCTCGGCGCCTCCTTCGGCGGCCGCGCGACGACGCTCGCCGAGGACACCGGCGTGGTCTACCTCCACGAGCTGCTCCCCGAGGACCTGAGCGGCGGCATCCCCTCGATTGCGAACGGCTGGGACAACTTCCTGCGCGACGCGCGCGCGCACCACGACCCCGGCCGAATAGACCCGGCCTTCCTGTCGTCGCTGCGGCCGCGCGCGCGACCGGCCGCCTGGTACCTCCACGTGATGCTGCCGCACAGCCCGTGGACGTACCTGCCGTCGGGTGAGCGCTACACCGTCCGCCCAGCGCCCGGCTGGGGCCCGGATGAGGTCTGGAACGACAACCAGGCCGCAGTCGACCAGCACTGGCAGCGCCACCTGCTGCAGCTCGGCTACGCCGACCGGGTGCTGGGTCGCCTGCTGGCGCGGATGCGGGCAACCGGGCTCTATGACCGGGCGGCGCTCGTCGTCACCGCCGACCACGGGGTCAGCTTCCGGGCCGGGCAGAAGCGCCGCCCGCTCTCGGCCGCGAACCTGCAGGACATCGCGTACGTGCCGCTGTTCGTGAAGCTTCCCGGCCAGACGCGCGGCCGCGTCGTCGACCGACCCGCGCGGACGATCGACATCCTCCCGACGCTCGCCGGCGCGAGCGGCGTTCGGATCCCCAGGCACGTCGATGGTCACTCGCTGCTGCGGCCGCGGCCGCGCGAGCGCGACGTCGTGCTGATCAAGGACGGCGGCAGGCGCTTCGTCGTTCCGCAGGCGCGCCTCGAGGTGCTCCGCGAGCAGGCCCTGCGCCGCCAGCTGCGGCTGTTCGGCTCCGGCGAGCCCGCCGCGACGCTGTTCGCGGTCGGCCGGGACCGCGGCCTGTTCTCTCACCCGTTCGAGGGAGGCCGCGACGTGACCGAGCTCGACCCGATCGAGCGCTCGAGCGCCGTCGTCCAGGTCAGCGGTCGCGTCTCCGGCCACGCGCGGTCGGTGGTGGTGGTCGCCGGCGGCCGCGTAGTCGCAGTGGCTCCGGTCGACGGCGGCCGCTTCTGGGCTCTCGTGCCCCGCACCGTGCTGAAGACCGCCGCGCCGCGCGTGTTCGCGGTCGTACCGTGAGAGGCGCCCGGCGCGCCCGGACGGCCGCCACCGGCCGGGCG
>JBKPFI010000069.1:0-2055 GCA_046728775.1 Actinomycetota bacterium
GCCGGGGACGGTTCAGGATCGCCACGTCGAGGCAGTGCGCGAGGCCGCGGCCGACCTCCTGCCTCCCGCGCTGGCGACGATGGTGCGCGAAACCGTCGACCCGTTCGTGCAGGCGGTCTTCGACATCGAGGTGCCTCGGATGGCTTTCGGGCGCGTGTGCCTGATGGGGGACGCGGCGTTCGCGCTGCGTCCGCACGCCGCGGCGGGGACGGCCAAGGCCGCGGCGGATGCGTGGGCCCTCGCCGAGGCGCTCGAGGCGTGCGACGGCGACGTGATCCCGGCGCTCGAGCGCTGGGAGCGCAGCCAGCTCGCGCTCGGCCGAAGCGTTCTCGCGCGCACGCGCGAGGCGGGCGACCGCTCGCAGTTCCAGAACGCCTGGCCCGTCGGCGCCCCGCTGCCGTTCGGCCTGCGCGAGGCCGGGGACAGCGAGCTTTAGAGGCCGCCTCAGATCCGCCGCCCGCCAGACGTGCGCGGGGGGTTTTGAGGCGGCCTCTTAGCCTCGATCCACCGTTTCGGCGTTGGCCTGGTGGGGGATTGCTGTCCCTCGGTGGGTAGCGGGCTGGATCGCTCGCCGGGGTCGCCCGCCGGCGCCGCGGTGGTAGTGGGGGAGCCGGGATCGGGGCTGTTGGCCCGAAAGTGAGCAGCTCGCGTGGCCGGGCGGGTCGGCGACGAGGAACGGGAGGTGGAGGGGTCAGACGGCGGTGTGGAGCGCCCGGATCCGGGTCAGCGCCTCGATGAAACTGCGCTGCCAGGGCCAGCGGACGGGCAGGTGAAGCGTCCAGCGCCTGGCTGTGCGGGTCAGCCGGCCGGGGATCTGAAGCAGCCAGCGGCGGATGGTCCGCGCCGTGCGTGGGGTCGGGTCTTTGAGCCCGAGCTGGCCGGTCCAGCGCTGGAGGTTGTGGGCGAGGCAGGCGATCACCGTCCAGGCGGCGTTGGCCGCGAAGCTGCCCGAGGGGAAGTGGGCGAGCGCCTGGTCTTTGAGGTCGCGGATTGCGAGCTCGCACTCGGCGTGCTGGCGCTGCTGGCGGTCGACCTGGTGCAGGTCGTCTTCGCGGTTGGTGATGAAGGCGAAGTGGCGCCAGTAGGCGAACAGCTCGGTCTGCTCCTCCTGGGCGTGCAGGTGGACGCGACGGACGATCAGCCGCTCGTCGCCCAGGCTGGTCTCAGCGAGCTGGCAGATGCCCGTGTCGGGATAGTTCTCCACTGGCTCCCAGGCCTCCTCGGGGATCGTGGCGATCTGCTCGAGGACGACCTTATGCATGGTCACGCCGATCGAGTAGCGGCAGCCCTGGCCCGCCAGGTAGGCGATCACCTTCTTGTTCCAGAAGGCCGAGTCGGCGCGCACGAGGATCTCGCCGCTCGCGCCGGCGCGGCGGACGCGGGCGATCAGCTCTTGGACGAAGCGCAGCGCGCCGCGACCAGAGCCGGCCTGGCCCTTGCGCTGGCGGACATGCAGGGCCTCGCCCGTCCCCGAGCGGGTAGCGAGCAGCGGGTGGTAGCCACGCTCGCCGGTGTAGCCGAAGCCGGCGCCCTGCTTCTGGTAGCCGTAGACCTCACCGATGAACGAGTCGAGGTCGATCACGAGGCGCTCCGCGCCGGGGCCCGCCCCGGCCGACCAGGCCCGCTCGATCGACTCGGCCAGCACCCGATCTAGCTGACGCACGTGCCCGAAGGTAAACGAGCGCAGGAAGGTGCCGAGCGTCGAGGGCGCCATCGCGCGGTGGCCGAGCAACGCCTCGGTCCCCCCGCAGCGCAGGACGTCGCAGTCGTCGATCGAGTCCGCCCCGAGCACCATCGCCTGCACCAGCGAGCAGACCTTCCGGCCGGGCCTGGCGGCGCCGCGGCGATCGCCAAGCTCGACGGTCCGATCGACGAGCCGCTCAAGGCCGAGCCGGTCGACCAACGTGCTCGTCAACAGCACGCCCGCATCGGCAACCAGTCGCTCGTCGTCGAACTCGACCGCCACCGAATCGGCACGCACCAACGACCCAGAACCGTTCACCATGTGGGTGACCTCCTGACGCCAGGCCGCGGCTGCTCCAATCAGCCGCTTTT
>JBKPFI010000418.1:0-4953 GCA_046728775.1 Actinomycetota bacterium
GAACAGCAGCGGCCCGAATTCCGCCGCCGAGTTCCCGCCGAACGTGTTGGTCGTGCCCTTGATGAAGGGCCCGCCGAACTGCCAGACGCAATGCCCGCTCGGCGTCTGGTTCGAAGTCCCGGTCGTGTAGATCGGGTAGAAGTTCGAACCCGGCGGCGGGTTCACGCAGTTCTCTCCGGTGAACCGGTTGCAGTTCCCGCCGAAGTCCGCCGCCTCGATCCGGGGCAGGTCGGCTTCGAAGGCAACGCGGTCGTAGTTCTCGGACCCGTTGAAGACCGGGCTCGTGAACGTGATCGCGCTCGGGTGGTACTTCTTGTCCTGCCCGCGGTTGGGGTTCGTTCCCGGCCACACGGGCTGGTACGAGACCCCGTCGAAGTCGTTGTCGGTGCCGATGCACCCTCCGATCGGGACGAGCAGCGAGAAGGCGGCACTGAAGCAGCCGACGTCGTCGCCGTCGAGCTCGTCCTCGTTGTTGGCGAGGCAGTTGCCGCCCTCCTCCGAGACGACCGAGCAGTACTCGAAGTGGCCGATCTCGTCGGACGCAGCGACGTTGTAGGTGTGCGCGGCCCACGGGACGCGCGTGTGCTCGCTCGAGGTTGCGTACATCGGGCGGAAGGTGTACGGCGACTGGTGGCACGTCGCGGAGGCCGGCTCGAAGAGGATCTGGGCGAAGCCGTTCGCCTCGCTCGCGGTCATCGAGCCGCTCTCACCGGTGCTGAGGTCGTGAACGATCACCGTCAAGCCTGCCGATCCATCGTGGATGTCGACGGTGATCCGGTCGCCCGAGTTCATGAACAGGTCGGTCGCCGGGTCGGGTGTGAACGTCTCGGCCGTCGCGCCGAGCGGCGAGGGGTTCGCATGCGGCATTCCGTTCTTCGTGAGGAAGGCGAAGTTCACCGGCTCGATCCCGACCGTGTTCAGGCAGTCGGCGTTGTTCACGACGCCTGTGTTCTGGTCCTGGTTGAGGCTGAAGATCGCCATCGACGCGCACCACTGGCTCGCGTCACAGCTGATGCCCGGAGGCCAGGGAGCCCAGCCGGGCGGGTAGAACTGCACCTCGAGGAACGCGGTGCCCGGGTGGCGGCCGATGTAGTCCGGGGCCGTCTCGTCCGTTCCGTCGAAGATGTTGGTGTCGCTGTCCGGTACGCACGGGTCGTGCGTGAACTCCGGCGCCGACTGGTTGTCGCAGAGCGCCATGCCGAACCAGTACGCCGGACGCAGCTGGAAGTTCCAGGTCCCGGCGGTGCCGGCCTGGTTCGGCAGCACCTTTGGATCGGTGGGCAGCCGAACGTGGTACAGGCTCGAGTTCCCCGAGCCCGGTGTGTCCGAGTAGAAGAGCAGTGAGGGCTCGTCGTGGCCCGTGTACTCACCCCCGTAGCCGATGGAATCGGCGGTCTCCGCACAAACGGCGGCATACGGCTCGGCGCAGTTCATCGTCGACGCACGCGCCGAGCCGGTGAAGAGGCCGATCAGCAGCAGCGACGCAACCGCCGCCAACGACCCAGCGAGAAGTCGTTTCATACGCTCCTCCTGTGACCCCTGGTTCGGGCTCTCCCCGGCCCTATCGGTCCGCGCGGAGGTGTTTACGCCTTTGTCACCAAGGTGTCAAGGTCGAAACGTCGCCCGGCGGGGGCCCGCGACGAAGCCGGTGTCGAGCAAGAGCGGCATGACGTCGGTCTCTGCGACCGGCCGGCCGTCGAAACGCTCGACCGCAAGCCGCTTGGCGCCGCTGCGCCTGACGTGGTCGACGAGGGCGGCGAGCGCCTCGCGCAGCCAGTCTTCGTCGGGCTCGCGCAGCGGGACGAGCGAGCGGCCGCCTCGCTCGACGAACAGGGCGGCCTTGCCGCCGAGCAGGACCACATGGGCTCCCGCGACGCGTGCGGCACGAGCTCCCGCCCGTTTGGGCCACGGCAGCGCCGCGCCGTAGGGCTGTGCCGGATCCGCGGCCGCGAGCACCAACGGTTCCTGCTCCTCGCCGCCCTTCGGCCGGAGCTCGCGCAGGCGTTCGACGGCTCCTCCCAGCGCGAACTGGGCGCCGCCGAGACCCTCGACGAAATACCCGCGGCGGCAGAGGCCGAGCGTCTCCAGCGCCTTCAGCTCGCCGTACACCGCGCCGTAGCCGCCCGGGATGCCCTCGCCGCGGACGCCGTCGCGCGTGACGATGCCCTGCCGCTCGAGCAGCAGCTCCGCGAGCGCGCGCCGGTCGGGACGGCCGGTGAAGAGGCGACCGGTGAGCGACCAGCGCCCCTGGGTGGCCGTGATCTCGGCGGCCCGGCGGCGGGAGAAGCGCCTCGCGCGGGGGCGGTGGGCGTGGGTCTGGAACCGTCGCCCAGCGCGGAGGGGCGTCCAGGCGTCGTTCGTCACCTCGCCGGCCCAGACGAGGTCCCAGAGCGCGGGCAGCGCCTCCTCGGCCTCGAGCCCGGTGTCGGCGAGCAGGTCGTACCAGAAGAGCGCGCTGCGACCGAGCGCCGCCCGCAGCCGCTCGTGCATCTCGCGCTCCAGCCGCTCGGCGCCCGCCGGTGGGCCGAGCGCAGGCGCGTCCTCGCGAAAGTAGACCGCGACGCGGTCGAGCCCGGCGCCGACCCAGACCACCTCGCCCGAGGCGCAGAGCGCGTCGAGCTGCTCGGGGCGATACCCGGGGACCCGCCGAGGCAGCACTTCCGATTCCCACAGAGCGACTGGAAGCGCCAAGCCCTGCAGCGGCACCAGCGCTTCCCGCAGCGAAGCGCGGCGATCGATCCCCTGCCAACTCGGCAGGAAGCGGCCCAGCGCCGCCTGCTCGGCGGGCTCGACCTCGCGGCGGAGGGCAGCGAGCGAAGCGCGGCGCAGCCGGCGCAGCACCTCGGGATCGCACCATTCCCGCTCGCGCCCTCCAGGCCGCAGCTCGCCGCGCACCAGCTCGTCGCGGCGCTCCAGCTCTCGCAGGACCGGCTCGACGTCGCGACCGAAGTGCTCGTTCGCCTCGGCGGTCGTGAACGGGCCGCGCGAGCGCGCGAACCGCCGCACGAGCGAGTGCAGCGGCTCCTCGTCGGTCTCGAGGAACGCCTCGGGCAGCCCGCCCGGCGGCATCGCCCCTACGGCGTCGCGGTAGCGGCCGGCGTCCTCGGCCGCGATCAGGCGCTGCTCGCCGCCGACGCGGACGTGCACGGCGCGGCGCTCCGCGAGCAGCGGCCCCGCGAGGTCGTCGTCGTACTCGCTTTCGCGCAGGTCGCCGCGGCGGCGCAGCTGGTCGTGGAGCTCGTCCGGCGTGCGGGCCTCGCCGCGGAGCTGCTCCTCGACCTCCGAGAGCGCGCCCGGGTCGATCAGATCTCTGAGCTCTTCCTGCCCGAGCAGCTCGCGCAGGAGGTCGCGGTCGAGCGACAGCCCCTGGGCGCGCCGCTCGGCCGCGGGTGTGTCGTCCTCGTACATGTAGGTCGCGACGTAGTCGAACAGGAGCGAAGCCGCGTACGGCGAGGCCGAGGGCGTCTCGACGTCGACGAGGTCGATCTGCCGCGTCCGCAGGCCGTGCAGGAGCCGCTTCAGCGCCGGCAGGTCGAAGACGTCCTGGAGGCACTCGCGGTAGGTCTCGAGCACGATCGGGAAGGCCGGGTAGCGCCGCGCGACCTGCAGCAGCGACTGCGCCTTCAGCCGCTGCTGCCAGAGCGGCGTGCGCTCGCCGGGCCGCCGGCGCGGGATCAGCAGGGCACGGCCGGCGTTCTCGCGGAAGCGCGCCCCGAAGAGCGCCGTCTCCGCCAGCTCCTGCATCACGAGCTCCTCGAGCTGCTCCGGCTCGAGCAGCACCTCGTCGACCGGCGGCGTCGCGTCGGCGTCCGGGAGGTGGATGGCGATCCCGTCGTCCGACCAGATCGCCTGCGTCTCGAGGCCGAGCGACTCGCGCAGCCGTGCGCCGAGCGCAAGCGCCCACGGCGCATGGACGCGGCCGCCGAACGGCGTCAGGACGCAAAGCCGCCAGTCGCCGATCTCGTCGCGAAAGCGCTCGACCACGATGGTCTTGTCAGACGGAACCGCGCCGGTCGCGCCTTCTTGCTCTCGCAGGAAGGCGACGAGGTTGCTCGCTGCACGTTCGTCGAGCGTGAAGTTCGCGCCCAGCCGCTGGGCGGCCTTGTCATCGGAGAGTGCGACGAGCTCGCGGGAGGCGGCCCCGATCGCCTCGCCCAGCTCGTAGGGCCTCCCCACGCCCTCGCCCTTCCAGAACGGCACCGCGCCCGGGACACCGGGCGCAGGCGAGACGAGCACCCGGTCGCGGGTGATCTCCTCGATCCGCCACGTGGAGGCGCCGAGCAGGAAGGTCTGCCCCGCCCGGGCCTCGTAGACCATCTCCTCGTCGAGCTCGCCGACGCGACCGCCCCCGTCGACCAGGTGCACGCCGAAGAGCCCCCGGTCCGGGATCGTGCCCGCGTTCGTCACGGCCAGCCGGCGCGCGCCCTGTCTACCCCGCACGACCCCGGCGGTGCGGTCCCAGACGACCCGGGCGCGGAGCTCGGCGAACTCGTCCGATGGATAGCGGCCATCGAGCATGTCGAGGACGTTCTCGAGCTGCACGCGCGAGAGGTCCGCGAACGGGTAGGCGCCGCGCCCGAGCGCATGCAGCTCGTCGACCGCGATCTCCTCGTCGGCGCAGATCCCGACGATGTGCTGCGCGAGCACGTCGAGCGGGTTGCGGGGGATCGTCGTCTCTTCGATCGCACCGTCGAGCATGCGGCGCGCGACCACCGCCGACTCGAGCAGGTCGCCGCGGAACTTGGGGAAGATCCGGCCCTTCGAGACGGCGCCCAGCTCGTGGCCGGCCCGGCCGACTCGCTGCAGGCCGCGCGCGACCGACTTCGGCGACTCGACCTGGATCACGAGGTCGACGGCACCCATGTCGATCCCGAGCTCGAGGGACGAGGTGGCGACCAGGCAGGGGATCTCGCCTTTCTTCAGCAGCTCCTCGACCTCGATCCGCTGCTCGCG
>JBKPFI010000404.1:0-3353 GCA_046728775.1 Actinomycetota bacterium
TGAGCACGCGCACGCCGTAGACCTTGCGGCCGGCCGCGACGAGCTCGGCGACCAGCGCCGGCACGTCCTCGCGTGCCGCGCCCTCGTGGAGGAGGGTGCCGTCGTCGGTCTCGATCTCGACGCCGCGCGCCCGGCTGAGCTCTGCGGGCGAGCCCTCGGCCACGACACCGCCACGCAGCAGGATCACGACCCGGTCGCAGACGAGCTCGATCTCGCTCAGCAGGTGCGAGTTCAGCAGTACTGACGTGCCGCGGCGACGGAGCTCCTCCAGCAGCAGCCGCACGGTGCGGCGGCCTACCGGGTCGAGAGCGCTCGTCGGCTCGTCCAGGAGCAGGAGCGGCGGCCTGCCCACGAGCGCCTGCGCGATCCCCAGCCGCTGCTGCATCCCTTTCGACATCTCCTCGACCCGGCGGCTGCGGGCGTCGGCGAGGCTGACGAGCTCGAGCAGCTCCGTCCGCTCGGCCGCACCGCCTGTCGATCCGGCCAGTCGCTGGTGCAGCTCCAGCACCTCGTCTGCGGAGTACCAGCCCGGGAAGCGGAAGAGCTCGGCGAGGTAGCCGATCCGCCGCCGTGCCTCCCGAGAGCCCGCCGGGGCTCCGCAGATCTCGGCGGTTCCGCGCGAGGGCCGCACGAGGCCGCAGGCGATTTTGACCAACGTCGACTTGCCGGCGCCGTTCGGGCCGAGCAGGCCGACGAGCTCGCCCTCGCCGACGTCGAGGTCGACTCCGACCAGGGCGTCGACCGACCCGTAGCGCTTGGCCAGCCCGCGAACGGCGAGGGCAGACGTCATCCAGGGAGCTTTGGAGAGACGAACTTGACGTAGTACCCGAGCTCGTCGAAACCGAGGCGGCCGTAGAGCTCCTTCGGCCAGTCCTCCTTGTCGGCCACGAGGAAGACGAAGTCGGCCCCTCCCCTTCTGGCCGCGGCAATCGCGGCGAGGACGACGGCCGTGGCATAGCCGCGGCCACGGTGCTCGTGGAGCGTCCCGACGTCCTCGACCTGCGCGTCGGCGCCGTCCTGGTACAGGTCGGTGTAGCTGACGACCTCGCCGTCGATGACGACCGCGAAGAATTTGGCGTCGACCTGCTCGGCGATCCAGTGTTTGCCCGCGAACAGCTGCTCGAGCACCTCCGGCTTGCCCCACGGCTGGCCGGCGTTCAGGCGCGTGCGTGCGGTTCGAAGATCCTCTTCGCGCACCTCACGGACGAGGTCGAGGTCGGCGGCCCGGTTGGGCCGGCGCCGTTGGGCCATCACCACTGCACGGTTCACCCGCCAGCGCTGCTCGCGGAAGAACGGCACGAGCCGCTCTCCTAGCTCTGGATCGGGCACGAAGATCATCTGCCGCCCGAGCCGCTCGGCCTCCGCCCGAATCGTCTCCGCATCATCCTCCCGCTCGACGCGCAGGAAGTTCGAGTCCAGCCGCCGCGGCAGCCCGTCGTGGTAGACGGCCGTCCCGACGGAGGAAGCGACCGCCCGCTCGCCCGCCATGTCGGCGCGGTCGAGGAACGTGTAGGCGCGGAGCAGCTCGTCGTTCACGGCTCTACTATCGCGACATGGCGCGGGTGCAGGTCGCGGTGATCGGGAGCGGCGCCGAGCACGAAGGCCGCGCGGAGGAGGTCGGTCGGCTGCTTGCCGAGCGCGGCTGCACAGTGGTCACCGGGGGCCTCGGTGAGGTGATGGCGGCCGCCGCGCGCGGGGCCAAGTCGGCCGGCGGGACGACGATCGGGGTGCTTCCGGGCGAGACCCGCCGCGACGCGAACGAGTGGATCGACCATGTCATCGTGACCGGGGTCGGACACGCGCGCAACCTCGCGGTCGTCGCCTCCGGCGACGCGGTGATCGCAGTCGGTGGAAAGTGGGGCACGCTCGCGGAGATCGGCTTTGCCCAGGTCCTGGGCCGCCCGGTCGTGATCCTCGGGTCCGGCTGGGACCTCGACGGCGTCCCGCGGGCCGAGTCGCCGGACGAAGCCGTGGACGCAGCGCTCGCCGCGATCGGAGCCAAGTAACAGTCTGTTACTTGCTCCCTCGAACCCGCGGAGCGGCGCTGGTTGGCCGGCCGGAAGCTCTTGTAACAGTCTGTTACTTGCTCAGACTCGGAGGAGCGGGCGCGTGAGGCACGTCGGGCCCCCGTTGCCTTTCGAGAGCTCTTCGCCTTGGTAGGTCAGGACCTCGACGCCGGCCCGTTCGAGCCGCTGGCGGGTGCGCGGGTTGCCTTCGACCGCCAGCACGACGCGCGGGGCCAGCGCGAGCACGTTCGAGCCCAGGCTCGGGAACTCCTCGTCCGGAACGGCGACGATCTCGATCTCGCGCTCCTCGAGGAGCTGTGCCAGGCGTGTCGGCAGGAGAGGTTCGTACGCGACGACGAGGTCCGGCGCAAGCGGGCTCAGCAGCGAGAGGAGATGCAGCACCTCGCCGGGACCGTGCCAGTGCGGCAGGTCGTAGGCGATGACCCCGACGTTCGGAAGAAGCTCGCGCAGCCGCGCGATCCCCGCCTCGTTCGTTCGGTAGCCGCAGCCCACGAGCAGGGTACGTTCGTCGAGCCAGCAGCAGTCGCCGCCCTCGGCCCGCTCTGTCTCTCGCAGCCGAGCGAAGACGGGGACGCCTGCTCGCTCGAGGTCCTGCGCGATCGCATCCACCTCAGGCCGGCGGCACTTCTTGCCCGGGTAGAGCAAGAGCGCGCCGTCGTCGGTGACGAGCGCGGGGTCGTAGGTGTAGATGGCGTCCGGGTTACCGTCGGCGGGCGACTCGGCGGCCAGGACCTCCGCTCCCGCGGACTCGAGCAGCTCGCAGAACGCCTCGTGCTCCTCGGCGATGGCGCGTGGGTCGGGCGCAGCCGTCCAGCTGCAGCTCGGCCAGCCGTGCAGATCCTCGGCCCGCGGCGCGCGGACCAGCACCCGGCGCAGCTCGCCGGTCATTGACTGGCAGCCGTAGAGCTTCGGCTCGACCCTCATCCCGCGGATCGTACTTCCGCGAGCCTCCGTTCCAGGAAGGCGCGCTCTGCGGGCTGCTCCGCAAGTCCCAGCGCGCGCTTGTACGCCTCGGCCGCCTCGCCGCTGCGCCCAAGGCGTCGCAGCAGGTCGGCCCGCGCGGAGTGGAGGTGCAGGTACGCGTCGAGGCCTTCGATCCCGTCGATCAGCGCGAGCCCGCGCTCGGGCCCCTCCGCCATCGCGACGGCCACCGCGCGGTTCAGGTCGACGACCGGCGACGGCGTAAGCCGGCTCAGCTCGGTGTAGAGAGCCGCGATCTGAGGCCAGTCCGCCCCGGGCTCGAGGTGGAGCGACGCGATGGCGGCCTGCAGCTGGTACGGGCCAGCGTTTCGCAGTCTGAGCCCGCGGTCGAGGACGGTCCGGCCC
>JBKPFI010000143.1:0-3377 GCA_046728775.1 Actinomycetota bacterium
GGGCTCCTCCGTGTCGATTCTCTGGATCATCCTGATCATCGTGCTGGTGCTCCTGCTGCTCGGATTCTTCTCGCGCGGCCGCTGGTAGGCCCCGCCTGAGCCCCGATTAGGCCGCCCGGCACTTGCCGGGCGGCCCGGCCCGGTGCGATGCTCCAACCATGGACCGGGGGGCCGTTTCCGACGTGCTCGCAGCTGCCGACGGCTCGGTCGGGCTGCCGCGTCTCGGCGGGATGGCGCGGGCCGACGGCGTCGTGATCGCGCGCGAGCGCTTCTGGGCGTTCGCGACGCGCGACGGCGGCCTGCGCGAGGGCGCGATGCCCTCGGCTCCGAAGGCCCTTCGCCACGTGCCGCTGTTGCGGGGGCTCGCGCGGCTGGCCTCCGCCTTGACCCCGCTCTTCCGCGGCGCCGGGGTCGCCGGACGCACCGAGCGGCTGGTGCTCGTCGCCGCCGTGCTCGCACCGCTCTCGCTGATCTTCCTGCCGCAGTGGGCGTCGCTCCCGCTCGGGATCGGCACCGCGGTCGTGCTGCTCGGCTGGATGCTCCGCGGCCGCACCCTCTTCCTGCACGGCGCGGAGCACCGAGCAATCGCCGCCGCCGAGGAGCGGCGCCTCGTCTCGACCTGGCTCGGCGACGCGCGGCCGTCGCGCTTCGCCCCGCGCTGCGGCACGAACTTCGCGGCGCTCGTGGTGCCGGTCTCGCTCGCGTTCGACCGGCTCTGGCCGCTCCCCGCTGCGCTCTACACGCCCTTCGCGGTGACGCTGCTCTCGCTCGCGCTGACGATGGAGCTCTGGCAGGTCGTCCAGGCCTCGAGCTCGCGGCTGGCGCGGGGGTTCCTGCTCCCGGGCCTCGCCCTGCAGCGCCTCACGACACGCGAGCCCGCCGACGCCGAGACCCGGCTCGCGTTGACGGCCGTGGCCTCCGTCCTGCGCCGCGAGCTCGACTGACTCGAACGGGATAAAGGTCGCCCAGCGGCCTTGCCGAAAACCGAACAATGCCGCCCGTCTACCGCGGACCGTTCGGCAAGCCGCAGGCCGAACGCCTCCTCTGGCGCGCCGGGTTCGGCCCGCGCCGCGGCGAGGCCGAGCGCCTGGCAACGCTCGGGCTCGAGGACGCCGTCCGGACGCTCACCAGACCCGGCCGCGACCGGCTGAAGGGGCCGAGGCCGCACGACGACGACGGCCGATCACTCGCGCCGCGCGACCGCTGGGGCCACGACCAGCTCTGGTGGCTCGACCGGATGGCGCGGACGACGAAGCCGTTGCACGAGCGGATGACGCTCGTCTGGCACGACTGGTTCGCCACCTCGCGCGACGGCGTCGGGCCCGCGCGGCTGATGATCAGGCAGAACCAGCTCTTCCGAAGGCACGGCCTCGGCTCCTTTCTGACCCTCCTCGAGGAGGTCACGAAGGACCCCGCGATGCTGCTCTGGCTCTCGGGCGTCGACAACACCAAGGAGGCGCCAAACGAGAACTACGCGCGCGAGCTGATGGAGCTCTTCACGCTCGGAGCCGACCGCGGCGCCTACACCGAGCGCGACGTGCGCGAGCAGGCGCGGGCGCTCACCGGCTGGCGGAACAGTTGGAGCGAGAGCCTCGGGCCCGTTCGCTTCCGCTACGACAAGAGCCGCCACGACGCAGGCGTGAAGCGGATCTTCGGCCGGCGCGGACACTTCGACTGGCGCGATTCGTGCCGCCTGTGCGTACACCACCGGCTGCACCCGTCCTTCTTCGTGACGAAGCTCTGGACCTACTTCATCCCGGTGGCGCCGAAGCCGGGCACGAAGCGGGCGCTGCAGCGGCTCTACGTCCACAGCGGCTACCAGGTCCACCCCGTGGTCGAGGCAATCCTGCGCCACCCGGCGCTCTACACCGGCCCGCGGATGGTCAAGCCGCCCGCGGTCTACGTCGCCGGCCTCCTGCGCGGGCTCGGCCGCGGCGTCGACACCGAGGCCTGGACGTGGCTGATGAGCCTCGCCGGCCAGCAGCTCTTCTACCCGCCCAACGTCGCCGGCTGGGACGACACCCGCTGGCTCGACACGGCCACCTTCCGGGCGCGCTGGGAGATCGCCGCCTACGCGATCCGGCCGCGGGCGCTGAAGGAGAACGCGAAGCACGTGCACCACCACCCCGACCAGCTGCTCGCGCGGGCGCGGTCTCTCCTCGGCGAGCCGAGCCTGACCGCCCGTACCGAGGCGACGCTCCACCACTTCGCCCGGCGGGCCCTCGCCGAAGCCGACTCGAAGTGGAAGAAGCACGACTACCCGCCGCTGATCGAGAACGCCCTCCGGCAGCTGCTCGCTACCGCTCCCGACCTGCAGTCGAGTTGATGAGCCGCAACTGCCACCACTGCGACGAGTTCTCCCGCGCCTGGCTCCTGCGCCGAGGTGCAGCCCAGGCCGGACGCGGCCTGCCCGCGATCGAGCCGGGGATGCCCCTTCCTGCCGGGACCGGCCTCGACCGGCGCAGCTTCGTCTCGGGCGTCTTCGGGCTTGCGCTGTCTGTCTACGGGCTCGGGAAGCTGAAGCTCTTCGAGGAGGGGATCGCCCAGGCTGCGTCCGGGCCGGCGCGGCCCGTGCTCGTTTCGGTCTTTCTGCCGGGCGGCGCCGATTCGCTCTCGGTCCTCTACCCCGCGCTCGACCCGAACTACCGAAAGCTGCGCCCCAAGCTCGCGCTGCCGGAGTCGGCGGGGCCGGTGTTCGCCGAGGACCAGCGCCTGCACTGGCACCCGTCGCTGCGGCCGCTGGCGACGCTGCACGCCGAGGGAAAGGTCTCGGTGCTGCCCGCCGTCGGCTACACGCATCCGGACCAGTCGCACTTCACCTCGCGCCACTTCTGGGAGGTCGGCGCGACCGACGCGCGGCTCACCTCGGGCTGGATGGGTCGCTACCTCGACCGCGCGGGAACGAACGACAACCCGCTGCAGGGGCTGTCGCTGGACTACCAGCTGCAGCCGGCGCTCGCCTCGGCGAAGGTGCCGGTCGCCTCGCTCGCGGCACCCGACGAGTACACGTTCTGGGCGCCCGGTGTGTGGGGCGAGGTCGAGGACCGGATGCTCGAGACGCTCGCGCCGCTCGGCGGGCATCGCTCCGACCCCGGCCTGAGCCAGGCCGCCAGGGCGACGGCGCAGTCGGACAAGCTCCGCCGGCAGCTCGCGCCCTTCGCCGCCGGCAGCGGCAACGGCTTCGGCAGCACGGTCGCGTACCCGGACGTGGACGACTCGTTCCCGCGCCAGCTCTCCGGACTCGCCGCGATGCTCGCGGCGAACCTGCCGCTGCGCTGCGTGGCGATCACGGCTCCCGGCGAGTACGACACCCACGCCGACCAGCCGCAGGCGCTCGCGGACGGCCTCGACGTGACCGCGCGTACCCTGGTCGCCTT
>JBKPFI010000266.1:0-6138 GCA_046728775.1 Actinomycetota bacterium
CGCTTCGTCAGCCCGGTGCGATCCTGCGGATACGTCCGACCCAGTCGCACACCGGGCTCGACCGCGTGCAGGGCGCGCAGCGTCTCCCGCCGGAACGAGCTGACGAGCGTCCTGTCCACGACGTCGTGCCGGCGCAGCGCCTCGGCGACGGCTCGCTCGGCGCCGCGCGACTTGAGATCGAGGTGCACGCCGACGCGGGTCGAGGCGAGAAACGACAGTGCATCCTCCAGGCTCGGCAGGCCGCCGGCAGTCCGTGGCCGGTCGTGCGCAAGCACGAGCGACCCGTCCACAGCGTGCACGTCGAACTCGACCAGGTCGCAGCCGAGCTCGACCGCCAGCGCGATCGACTCGAGCGTGTTCTCCGGCGCAAGCGCCGCCGCGCCCCGATGGCCGATCCGCAGCGGCCCGTCCTCGCGCCGCCGCAGCTCGATCACGCGCGCTTGACGACGACGACCGCGCAGTCGTCGGCGAGCTCGCCTGCGAAGGCGCGGCAGTCCTCGACCAGCGCCTTGGCCAGCTGCTCCGCTGGAAGCCCCGCGTTCGCGATCAGCGCGGCGTCGAGGCGCGCCTCGCCGTAGAGCTCGCCGTCGCGTCGCGCCTCGAGCAAACCGTCCGTGTAGAGCACCGCCGCGTCGCCGTGCTCGAGCTGGAGGCGCTCCGCCGCGTACGACTGCTCCTCGGCGATCCCGAGCGCGAGCCCGCGCACACGGAGCGGCGCGGCAGAGCCTCCGGAACGGACGATGCGCGGCGCGGGATGCCCCGCGCTTGCACAGACGAGCTCGCCCTTCCGCCCGTCGGCCGTTAGGTAGAGCATCGTGATGAACTTCCCCTCGCTCGTCTCCTCGAGGACGATCTCGTTCGCCGCGGCGAGGAAGTCGCCCGGCTCCGGGTGCTCGCGCGCGAGCGAGCGGAAGACGAACTTCGCCATCGCCATGTCGGCCGCCGCGTCCACGCCGTGGCCGGTGACGTCGCCGAGCACGACCGCGAGCCGCCCGTCGCCGAGCTCCAAGAAGTCGTAGACGTCGCCGCCGACGTCCACCCGCGCCGAGGACGCGTAGACGGCGCCGACGTCCAGGCCCTGCGCCCGCGGCCGTCTGCGGGGCATCAGCGCGCGCTGCATCGAGTCCGCAAACTCCTTCTGCTGCTGGTAAAGCCGGGCGTTGTCGAGCGCGAGCGCCGCCTGACCGGCGATAGATGCGGCCGTCTCGAGCGTCTCCCCGGCGACCGGCCGGTCGGGGTCGAGGGAGACGAGCGTGAGCGTTCCGAGGATCTCGGCCTGAGTAGCCAGCGGGATGACCGCCGCCGAGCAGCCTTTCTCGAGGAACGGGATCAACGGCTCATGCGCGGAGCCGAGGGAGGCCGCGGTGTGGGGGTCGAGCACCACCGCTCGGCCGCTGCGGAAGACGTTCGGACGCACCGGGCTCACCGGCTGCGGCAGGGACAGAATCGCCTTCATCGCCTCGGTCATCCGCTCGTCGCGCACGTGCAGTGCGACGGGCACCAGCGCGGTTCCGCGCGCGTCCGGCATGCGCAGGGCCGCGGCGTCCACGCCCAACTGGTCGACGATGGTTCGCGTCACCGCCTCGAGGGTTCGCGCAAGCGAGAGGCTCTCGGAGAAGGAGCGCGAGATCTCGTAGAGCGCCTGCAGACGCCGCGACGCCTCGCGCTCTGCCTCGAGGGCCCGCCGCCGCTCCTCGTCCTTGAGCTTCGTCTCCTCGTGCAACCGCGCGTTCTGGACCGCCACGGCGAGCTGCGCCGCGAGGGCGAGCAGGAGCGACTCCTCGTTCTCGCTCAGCTCCCGCCCGCCGTCGGGGTAGACGGCGAGCAGGCCGATCAGGTCTTCCCGCACCCGCAGCGGCACGGCGATCGCCGCTTCGATGCCGATCTCCTCGAGCACGTCGAGCACGCCGAGCAGGCGCGGGTCGGACGCGGCGTAGGGGACGGTGAGCAGGCCGCGCCCTCTGGCCGGCCCCTGCAGGAGCTCGAGGAGCCGCTCGGCGACGCGCGCGTGGGGGCCGGTGAGCTGGCGCTCGGCCGCCGGCTCCAGCCGCCGCTCCGACTCGTCGGCGAGGTAGACGGCGAGCCGCTCCGCGCCGAGGAGCTCCGAGACGTGCGCGATCGCCGTGTCCAGCGTGTGCGCCAGCGAGAGCTGCGCGATCGCCTGCCCGACGATCGTGAGCAGCGCACGCGTCCTGGCGAGCTCGACCGAGAGCGTTTGCCGGCGCTCGCCCGCCCGCAAGGCGTGGGCGGCGCGGACGGCGAAGGTGCCGAGCCGGTCGAGGAGCGGATCGCCGGGACCTGGGTCCTCGGCGAGGAGCAGCTGCAGCGCTCCCTGCGGGGGCTGGCCCAGTTGCAGCGTCACGAGCGTCCCCGCCCCGTCCTCGGCGTGGATCCGCTCGATGGCCGAGGACACCGGCGCCCGCTGGGCGCGCTGGACCGCCTCGAGGGCGACCGCCGGTGCGGTCGGCAGCGCTATCCCCGAAAGCGCCGCGAGAACGGGCCCCTGCGGCTCGTAGCGCCAGATCAGGCAGGCGCGCGCACCGGTCGCCTCGGTCGCGAGCGTGGCCACCTGGTCGGCGGCCCGCGTCTCGTCCGAGGCAGCCGCCAGCGCGTCGCCGGCCAGCCCGAGCAGGTCGGGCGCGGCAACCGCCGACGCATCGCCGTCCCCGAACGCCCTGCGTGCAAGCGCGATCTCGTCCGCCGCCGCGCGGGCCAGCCGCCGCTCGCGCTCCTCGAAGTCGCTGCGCCGGCGGAGCAGCTCGAGCGACCCGACCACGACCGGCCCGTCACGGATCGGAAGCTGCAGCACGCCGGCCACACCCAGCCGCTCCGCGAGGCGCCGCAGCGGCCGCGGAAGCTGCAGGAGCTCGTCGCGCTCCTCGGCCGGGACCGCACCTGGCCCGAGCCGCGAGCCTTCGAGCTCGGCGCGCAGCGCCGCCGACGCGGCGTGCACTGCGCGCGCGGTGACTCCTCCCGAGTCGTCGGCGAGCCGCGCCACGACGACGTCGGCCCGCGCGACCTCCGCCGCACGCGCCACGATCGCCGTCAACGCCTCGTCGAGGCCCGCGACGCCCGCTGGTTCTCCGGTGACCGCCATGTGCCCCCGTCCAAGTATGGCGGCAGGCTCGCGATGCCGGCGCCCGCTCCTACTAGACTCCCCGCGTGGCCCTGCCCGAGCGAGAGCGCGTCGAGGAGGAGCTGCTCGACCCCACCGCGATTCACCGCAACTACCGCCGGCAGCGGATCAAGCGCCGCGTCCGCGAAGACCGTGCGCGCGAGCGGAGCCTGGCCCGCCTGCGCTTCTGGCTCGTCCTCACCGTCGTGATCGCAACGAGCGTAACGCTCGCGATCCTGATCTGGAACCAGGTCCAGCAGCTCTTCGGCCTCTAACCGCGCATACTTCGCCCGTGCAGACGCCTGAGCCCTCACCGCTCGAAGAACGGGACGAGCCGTACTACGAAGCGGACGAGGAGGCGTTCACCCGGCCAGTGACGGGCTTCTGGACGCTCGGCGGCCGGCTCGCCTGGGCCGCGGGGCTCGTGCTCGCGATCTCGGCGTTCACGGACTGGTACGCAGGCCCCAGCACCACCGGCCCGACGCTCTCGGTGATTGCGTGGCACACCGGCGTGCTCGGCAAGCTCGTGTTCTTCGTCGGGCTCGCGCTGCTGGCGCTCGCGGCGCTGCGCGAGTTCGGGTTCGAGCTGCCGCAAGCCGTGCCCGAGAGCCTCGTCGTGATCGCCCTCGGCTCGCTCGCGACGATCTTCGTGATCATTCGTCTGATCTCGATCCCGGACTCGATCCCGCCACCGGCCGGACGCGGAATCGGGATCTGGATCAGCCTGCTCGCGTCCCTCGGGGTAATAGTCGCCGGACTACTGCGAGCTTCAGAAGAGCTATAGCGCTCGCGTCCCCGGGCGGCGCACGTGCGCCGGGCGGAGCCGCTCCGGCGCGCCTCACGACGTGGGCGGCCCGCTGCTCTTAGTGGCCGTGGTACGTGCACTGTCCCCTCCGGCATCGACCCGCCCACGCCGCGCCAGGAACACGACCAGCGTTCCCACGGCAGCGCCGAGGAGCGCGCCGCCGACTACGTCGAGCGGCCAGTGGACGCCGACATAGACCCGCGACCAGGCGATCGCGGCCGCGAGCACGAACGCGGGCGCGGCAAGGCGTGGCGAGGCGTACGCGATCACGGTCGCGCACGCAAACGCCGAGGACGCGTGCCCCGAGGGAAACGCTCCGGAGTGCGGCAGGCTCACGAGCGGCTCCGGCTCGCGGTAGACGAGCGGCGGGCGGTCGCGGCCGATCAACTGCCGCAGCGCGAGCGAGAGCCACACGGCCACTAGGTCGGCCGCGAGCAGGACGACGAGGAGCCACGGCCGTCGCCAGAGCACCGCGAGCGCGATCCCCGCCACGAGGAAGACGAGCCCGTACGTCCCGATGCGCGAGAGGTCGACGAACAGCCAGTTCAGCCACCCGACTCGGTGATGGACCACCCAGCGCTCGAGGTGGCGGTCGAGCGAGATCAGGTCGGCAGGAGCTGCTTCGTCTGGTCGATCAGCTCCTGCGGGTCGAACGGCTTGCCGATGAAGCCGCGCGCGCCCCGCGAGGCTGCCTCGTCCTCGCCGCTGTCGGCCTTGCCGCTGAACATGACGACGGGAATCGTCCCCACGCCGTGCCGCTCCTGCACGAGCCGCAGCATCTCCCAGCCGTCGACCTGCGGCATCATCACGTCGAGGAGGACGAGGTCGGGTGTCCCCTCCTCCAGCATCTGCAGCCCCTCCTCCGCGCTGCCGGCCTCCCGCACTGCGTAGCCCTCTGCGTCGAGCCGGTCGCGGACGTACCCGCGCAGCTGCTCGTCGTCGTCGACGATCAGCACGACGGGGCCCGTGCCACCGCCCGGGCTGGAGCGCTCGAGGAAGGAGTCGAGGTCGCCGCGGCGATAGCGGCGGTGACCGCCGGGCGTGTAGAAGGCGCGGACGCGGCCGTCGTCAGACCACTTGCGGATGGTGCTCTGAGCGACCCCGAGGTAGCGCGCAGCCTGACCAAGCGTGAACCACTCGGGCTCGCTCGCCGCAGCCGGGAGTCCCTCGCGTACCACCGGGCGCCAAATCTACCCAAAGCTTCAGCTTTCTAACCTCGCACGCTCATGGTGCCGTCACGGTCACCGTTGCCGATTCCGGCGGCAGCGTGAAGGTGCGGTCCTGGGTGATCGTCGAGGCCGGCCGCGGATTGTCCTCGAGCGCCTGGCCCAGGGCGACGCCGACGGCGAACACGACCACGAGGACGACCGCCCACACGAGGCGACGGCGAGTCGAGCTCTTGCGGCGTCGGCGGCCGCGGCGCTCCACCGTGCTCACAGGTCATCCTCTTTGCCCGGAAGGTTGCGGCCCGTCATCGCAGACGGCCGTCCAGGCCAAGCCTGGCCGGCCTGAGACGCCGTCGCAAGCGCCGGCTCAGGGCCGGTAGTCGATCGCACCGCGGGAGTAGACGTGAAAGGCGGCGTCCTGGACGGTCGCCGAGCGCGCGGGCCAGCCGGCCGAAGCCTCTTCGTCGAGCGCTTCCTGCACCCAGCGGTCGGCGGCCGTGTAGGCCGCGGCCAGCTCGTCGAGCGTGAACGTCTGGCCCACTCGGCGGCGGAGCTGGTCCACGACTACGTCGACCTCCGCGAGCAGCCGCTCGTACAGCTGCCGGTCGGAGACGGCCGCCTCGAGCCGGCGGTTGCCCTCCTCCCACTCGCGGCGGGTGGCTTCCAGCGTGCTCGCCATCGGCGCTCGATGGTAGAGGAGGTGGTCCCCCTCCCAGCAATGGACGCCCAGGCACCATCACTGGAAGGGGCACTAGCTCTCGTCGAAACAGCAGCGCTCGGGCCAGCGCGGGTCGACCTCCGCGAGGATCCGCTCGCCCAGCTCGTAGCCAGGCCGCGCGAGCGCGAAGGCCGCGTGCGCGTGCAGGCACTTCAGGCCGCCGGTGCGGGTCTGGCCGCCGATCCCGCCGGGTAGCTCCGGCCGCAGCCGCCGCTGCTCCTCGTGGCCGCGCTCGAGGCTCTCGCGTAGACGGGGGTCCTCGGCGGCGACGCGGGTCCAGCGCTCGACGCCGCCCTCGGCCTCGATCCGCGCGATCGCGGCCACTAGGTGGCGG
>JBKPFI010000369.1:0-15139 GCA_046728775.1 Actinomycetota bacterium
GTCGAGCCGCAGACCGTCGAGGCGGTGCTGCTGATCGCCGCGGATGCGATCTCCGCCTCCCGGCCCGGTGCGCGCGGGGAAAGCCTCGAGCACTACATCAAGCGGCTCGAGGCCCTGGAGGAGGTCGCGGCCAGGCACAACGGCGTCGAGAAGGTCTACGCCCTCCAGGCGGGCCGCGAGATCCGCGTGATCGTCAAGCCGAAGGAGGTCGACGACGACGCGGCCGTCCTGCTCTCGCACGAGATCGCCCGCGAGATCGAGGACCAGCTCGAGTACCCCGGTCAGATCAAGGTGACGGTCATCCGGGAGTCGCGCGCGGTCGAATTCGCGAAGTGACGGAGGACGCCGAGCCGCAGCTCTACGGCGAGTTCGCTCCCTGGTTCCACCTCCTCACAGCACCGCCGGACTACGCGCAGGAGGCCGAGCTCTACCGGCGGCTTCTCGTCGAGAGCTCCGAAGGCACGGTGCGGACGGTGCTCGAGCTGGGCAGCGGCGGCGGCAACAACGCCTCGCATCTGAAGGCGCATTTCGAGCTCACGCTCCTCGACCGCTCGCCGGCGATGCTCGACCTGAGCCGCTCGCTCAACCCCGGGTGCCGCCATCTCCTCGGGGACATGCGCGATGTGCGCCTCGGCGAGACCTTCGACGGGGTCTTCGTGCACGACGCAGTCACGTACATCACGACGGAGGACGACCTCGCCGCGACGATTGCCACCGCCGCCGAGCACGTGCGGGCGGGCGGGACGGCGCTGTTCGTTCCCGACTTCGTGAAGGAGCGCTTCCAGCCTCACACGCAGCACGGCGGGCACGACGGCGAGGACCGCGCGTTGCGATACCTCGGGTGGGTCTGGGATCCCGATCCAGACGACACGACCTATGTGTGCGACTTCGCCTACCTGCTCCGGGACGCCGACGGCTCCGTTCGCTGCGTGCCCGACCGGCATGTCTTCGGTCTCTTCCCGCGCGCCACCTGGCTCGAACTGCTTGGGCAGGCAGGGCTCGACGCGAGCGTTCACGTCGCCACGGACGAGGAAGAGCCGGCCGGACACGAGCTCTTCGTCGCGCGCAAGCGCGGCTAGAGTTGGGCCGATGCGCCGGTACCACGTCACGACCTTCGGCTGCCAGATGAACGCGCACGACTCGGAGCGAATCAAGGGCATGCTCGAGGAGCTCGGGCTCGGCGAGGCGCCCGACCAGGCCGAGGCGGACGTGCTCGTCTTCAACACCTGCACGATCAGGGAGAAGCCGGACCAGCGCTTCGCGGCGCACCTCGCGCAGGCCCGGGCGCTGAAGGAGCGCGACCCGGAGAAGGTGATCGCGGTCGGCGGCTGCTACGCGGAGGCGCAGCGCGAGCGGCTGTTCTCGCTCTACCCGTACGTCGACGTCGCGTTCGGGCCGGGCTCGATCCCGCACCTCGGCGAGTGGCTCGGCGCGGGCGGAGAGGGCGTCGCGCGAGCTGCCTTCGGCATCGCCGACGAGCGGAGCTTCGCCGGGCGCCTGCCGCTCCACCGCGAGCGGCGCTTCCAGGCCTGGGTGCAGATCTCGATGGGCTGCAACTCGAAGTGCGCGTACTGCATCGTGCCGAGCGTGCGCGGCCGCGAGGTCTCGCGCCGGTCCGGCGAGATCGTGGCCGAGGTGGAGGGCCTCGCACACGGGGGCGTGCGCGAGATCACGCTCCTCGGCCAGAACGTCAACTCGTACGGACGCGACGTCGGCAGCGACTTCGCCGAGCTCCTGCGCGCCTGTGACGCCGTCGAAGGGATCGAGCGCATCCGCTTCACGAGCCCGCACCCGAAGGACTTTCGGGCGCCGGTGATCGCCGCGATGGCCGAGTGCGCGGCCGTCTGCGAGCACGCCCACCTGCCGCTGCAGTCCGGCTCGTCGCGGGTCCTGAAGGCGATGCGCCGCACGTACTCGCTCGAGCGCTACCTGCGTCTCGTCGGCGAGCTCCGCGCCGCGATCCCCGACCTCGCGCTCACGACCGACCTGATCGTCGGGTTCCCGGGCGAGAGCGAGGCCGAGTTCGAGGAGACCGTGAGCGCGGTCGAGGAAGTCGGCTACGACGGCGCGTTTACGTTCGTCTTCTCGCCGCGCCAGGGCACGGAGGCCGCGACGATGCCCGGCCACCTTTCCGAAGCGGTCAAGCGCGAACGGATCGAGCGGCTGATCGAGGTCGTCCAGCGCGTCGCGGAGCGGCGCAACCGGGAGCGCATCGGCCGCGTCGAGGAGGTTCTCGTGGAGGGGCCGAGCCGTACCGACCCGGCGCTGCTGCGCGGGCGCACGCGCCGCAACACGACCGTCAACTTCGGCGGCACGTCCGCGCCGGGGGAGCTCGTGGCGGTGACGATCGAGGGCGCAACCTCCACGACGCTCAGGGGCACCCAGCTCGCAGCCGTTGCGGCCTAGCCCTGGGAAGACCCGAGAGCTCGTCTGGGACGGGTGCCTGAACGTCCGCGACCTCGGCGGCCTGCCGACGGCCGACGGGCGCGAGACGCGCTACGGCTCCGTGATCCGGGCCGACAGCGTCACCCAGCTCAGAGAGGAAGGCTGGCGGGCGCTCGTCGACTACGGCGTCCGGACGGTCCTCGACCTCCGCGGGGACCACGAGCGCGAGGACGATCCGCCTGCGGACTTGCCGGTCGCGGTCGTCCACGTGCCGTTCATGGAGGCGAGCGAGGCCGAGTGGGAGGAGATCGGCGAGCAGCTCGAGGCCGCCACGGCCGCGGCTCCCGACGTCGCGACCGCCACCCGCGAGGCGTATCTGATCTTCCTCGAGCGCTTCGAGGCGAACGTCGCCGCGGCCGTGCGGGCCGTGGCGAGCGCTCCCGAGGGCGGCGTGGTCATCCACTGCGTGGGCGGCAAGGACCGCACGGGCCTGCTCGCGGCCTTCCTGCTCCATCTCGCAGGCGTGTGCGACGCGGACATCGCCGCCGACTACGCGCTCAGCGAGGAATGCCTCCGCCCGCGGCACGATGCGTGGTTCGAGGCCGCTGAGAGCGAAGAAGAGCTCGAGCGCCTCCGCCGCATCGCGCAGACGCCCGTCGTCTCGATGCTGGGCGTGTTCGAGGAGCTGGAGCGGCGGCACGGCAGTATCGAGGCGTACCTGCGCTCCGCAGGCGTCAGCGACGAGGAGCTCGTCTCGGCCCGCACACGCCTTCGCAACTGAGCTCGTGCGGCCGCGAATAGGACTCCTGGCAACGGGGTAGGCGTCTCCGGTACCCCGTTCTCCTAGGCAGGAGGAGGTCCTATGAGAAGCTGCGCTACGGCCTGACCGCGGCTGTCTGCCTCGGCGTCGTCGCGCTGGCGGCGGCTATGGCCACGCGCTCGGCACAGGGCGGAGGGAAGCATCACGGCCCCCCGGTGTCGAGCGAGGTCCGGCACATCTGAAGGACGTCGACGCCGACAACATCGAGCACTCGATCCGCACGCTGGCGGCGTTCGGCACGCGGCACACCCTCTCGTCGCAGACCGATCCGAACCGCGGTATCGGCGCCGCGACGACCTGGGTGTACGACCAGTTCCAGCAGTCCGCGGCCGACTCGAAGGGCCGGCTGACCGTCGAGAAGCAGACGTTCACGCAGCCGCCGGGGCCGCGAAATCCCAACCCGGTGGACGTCACGAATGTGATCGCGACGCTTCACGGAGCACAGCCCGAGTCGGCCGACCGCGTCTATCTGGTCAGCGGTCACCTCGACTCCCGCTGCACGGACGTGCTCGATTCACCTGTGACGCGCCGGGCGCCGACGACGACGCCTCCGGGGTCGCAGCCGTGCTCGAGCTCGCGCGCGTGATGTCGAAGCATTCCTTCGACGCGACGATCATCTTCGCCGCGTTCTCCGGCGAGGAACAGGGGCTCTTCGGCTCGACGTACTTCGCGGACCAGGCCGCGGCCGCGCACATGAACGTCGCCGGGATGTTCTCGAACGACATCGTCGGCAGCAGCCTCGGGATGAACGGCGTCCGTGACCGCCACGATGTCCGCCTATTCGCGGAGGGCCCACCTGCAGATGAGACCCCGCAGGAGGCCTCGATCCGGCGCGCCATGGGCGGCGAGAACGACTCGCCGCCGCGTGAGCTCGCGCGCTTCATGCGCGAGGCCGCGCAGGCCGCCGTGCCGAAGATGAACGTCTGGATCATCTACCGGCGCGATCGTTTCCTCCGCGGCACCGACGACATCCCGTTCCTCGCGCACCGCTACCCGGGAGTCCGGCTCACCGCGCCGAACGAGGACTACCGGCACGAGCACCAGAACGTGCGCGTCGAGAACGGCGTGCAGTTCGGCGACCTGCCGCAGTTCGTCGACTTCCGCTACACCGCCAACGTGGCGCGGGTCAACCTCGCGTCGCTCGCGGCGCTCGCGAACGGGCCGGCGGCTCCGCAGGGCGTCCAGGTCGAGGCCGGGACCCTGACCGTCGACACGACGCTAATGTGGCAGCCGAATACCGAGCCCGACCTCGCGGGCTACGAGATCGTCTACCGCGACACCAACGCGCCGTACTGGCAGCACGCCATTCCGGTCGGCAACGTGACGAGCTTCACCGTGAAGGGCATCACGAAGGACAACTTCATCTTCGGCGTCCGCGCCGTCGACCGAGACGGCAACCGGAGCGTCGTCACCTTCCCGGTTCCCGCGACCTAGCCGACAACGCGAGGCGCCCGGCCCCGCGTTGGGCGCCTCGCCCTATTCGCGAGAATCCCGGCGTGGAGCGCGTGATCGCGATCTTCGGGCCCACGGCCTCGGGCAAGACCGCCGTCGCGGAGGAGATCGCGCGCCGGATCCCCGCGGAGCTCGTCTCCGCCGACGCGATGCAGGTCTACCGCGGGCTGCCGATCCTCACGAACCAGTCGGAGCTTCCGACGCACCTCGTGGGGATCCTCGGCCTCGACGAGGAGGGCTCCGTTGCCGACTACCAGCGACTCGCGCACACGGCGATCGACGAGATCCTTGCCGCGGGCCGGACGCCCGTGGTCGTCGGCGGCACGGGGCTGTACCTGCGCGCGGCGCTGGCCGACCTCGAGCTGCCGCCGCCGCCTGCCGCAGGAGCGCGTGAACGGTTGGAACGGCTCTACGAGCAGCTCGGCGCCGAGCGCGCGCACGAGCTGCTCGCCGAGCGGGACCCGGAGGCCGCCCTGGCCGTGCATCCGAACGACCGCCGCCGCGTCATTCGGGCGCTGGAGCTCGCGGAGGCCGGCTCGAGCCTCCAGCCGGACGAGGACCGCCTCTGGCGCGGCGAGACGCGCCACCCGACGGTGATCGTCGGGCTCGAGGTCCCGCAGGAGGAGCTTGCCCGACGCATCGAGCGGCGCACCCGCACGATGTTCGAGCGCGGCGTGGAGGACGAGGTGCGGCGGGCGCTGAGAGGGCCGATCTCCGCGACGGCGCGCACGATCCACGGTCTGAGCGACATCGCCGAGCTCCCGCGCGAGGAGGCGATCGAGGCACTGACCGCGCGGACGCGGCGCTACGCCGCCTACCAGCGGAGGTGGATGCGCCGCATCCCGGGTCTCGTCCCGGTCGACGCCGACCGTGCTCCCGCGGAGGTCGCAGAGGAGATCCTCTCGCCGGCACCCGGGGTTGGTAGCGTGGCGCCGGCCGGATGAGGCTCTCGAAGTGGCACGGGCTCGGCAACGACTACCTGCTCGTCGAGCAGGCCGAGCTCCCGGTCCCGCTCACGCCCGAGCGGGTGCGACGGATCTGCGACTACCACTTCGGCGTCGGCTCGGACGGCATCCTCGAGGTCGTCTCCGCCGACGGTGCGCGGGCGGAGGTCGTGATCTGGAACCCTGACGGCTCGACCGCGGAGCTCTCGGGCAACGGAACGCGGATCGCGGCGCGGTGGCTGGCGAGACGTGGCGGCGTGGACGAAGTTCGCATCGCGGTGGGGCCGCGCGAGGTCGCGGCGCGCATGAGAGCCGACCGGGAGGTCGAGCTCGACGTCGGCGCCGTCGAGGTGGGGGAGACGGAGACGATCGACGTGGGCGGCGAGGCGGTCGAGCTTACACCTGTCTCGGTTGGCAACCCGCATGCAGTCCTCCCGCGGGAGCCAGATCGCAAGGAGCTATTGCGGCTGGGGCCGCTCGTCGAACGCCACGAGCGCTTCCCGGAGCGCACGAACGTCCAGCTTGTCCGCGTCGACGACCGGCACGAGCTCACGGTTGGCGTCTGGGAGCGTGGGGCGGGGGAGACCCTCTCCTCGGGCACGAGCGCCGTGGCCGCGAGTGCCGCCGCAGTGGCGAACGGCTGGTGTGAGAGCCCAGTCACCGTCCACCTCGCGGGCGGCGACCTACGGGTGGAGCTGAGCGACGGCGAGGCGCGACTGACCGGGCCGGCCGAGGAGATCTGCACGGTCGAGCTGGCCGAGGATTTCGAGTTGTGAGGTTCGCTCGGCGGCTCGACGCCGTCCCGCCGTATCTCTTTGCGGAACTCGAGCGGAAGATCGCCGAGAAGCGCCGCGCCGGCGTGGACGTGATCAGCCTCGGCATCGGCGATCCGGATCTGCCGACGCCGAGGCCTGTTGTCGCCGCGCTCGCGGAGGCTGCACGGGATCCCGCGACGCACTCGTACCCGACCAACCACGGCTCAGATGAGTTTCGCGCGGCGGCGGCCGACTTCTACCGGGACCGGTTCGGCGTGGAGCTCGACCCGGCCTCGGAGATCGTGCCTGCGCTCGGCGGCAAGGAGGCCGTGGGCCACATCGCGCTGGCGCTGCTCGATCCGGGCGACGTCTGCCTCTCGCCTGACCCGGGGTACCCGCCCTACACGTCGGGGCCGGTCTTCGCCGGCGCCGAGGTTCTTTACCTGCCACTCGAGGAGGCGAACGGCTTCCTCCCGGATCTGGACGTCATTCCGCCCGACGAGCTCGCCCGCGCAAACGTGCTCTTCCTCAACTACCCGAACAACCCGACCGGCGCGGTGGTCGAGCCCGGCTACTTCGAGCGGGCCGTCGAGCTCGCGCGTGCCGCCAACCTGGTCGTCGTCCACGACAACGCCTACTCGGAGCTCTGCTACGACGGCTACCGCGCGCCGAGCTTCCTGGAGACGCCCGGTGCGAAGGAGGTCGGCGTCGAGATCTTCTCGCCGTCGAAGGGCTGGAACATGACCGGCTGGCGCTCGGGCCTCGTCGCGGGCAACGCCGAGGTCGTCGAGCGCTTCCGGCAGCTGAAGACGAACCTCGACTCAGGGATGTTCGAGGCCGTCCAGCGGGCCACGATCGCCGCGCTCACGGAGGCACGGGCGTTCCCGCGCGAGATGTCGGCGGTCTACGAGCGCAGGCGCGACCTCGTGGCCGAGGCCCTGGCCGCGATCGGGCTGGAAGTCGACCCGCCGAAGGCAACGCCGTACTTCTGGGTGCGCGTCCCCGAGGGTCACACGTCGGAGTCGTTCAGCGAGCTCGTGCTCGAGGAGGCTGGCGTCGTCGTCTCGCCGGGGCCGGCGTACGGGCCCAGCGGGGAGGGCTTCTTCCGGATCTCGCTGACGGTTCCTGACGAAGAGTTGACAGAGGCCATGCGGCGTATCGAAGCGCTCCGAATGGCTTCGGGCGAACCTCCCGGTTCCCCCGAACCCCCTCCCCGTGCCCGCTTCGCGGGCGGCCCCTACGGGGCGGCATAATCCAAGCGTGACGCACCAGCCCGATCCGGCGCCGGGCGCGGAGCCCGAGCGCGGGCTCGTGCTCGCCGTGCCGCCGAAGGGCGCGGATGCCGCCCTGGCCGAGCTGCGCGAGCTTTCCCGCACCGCGGGGGTCGAGCCCGTCGCCGAGCTCGTCCAGCACCGGGACCGGCCCGACCCGCGAACGTACGTCGGCAAGGGCAAGCTGACCGAGCTGAAGGAGCAGTTTCGCGGCTCGGGCGCCGAGTCCCTGATCGTCGACGATGAGCTCTCGCCGGTGCAGCAGCGGCAGCTCGAAGACGCGCTCCAGGCCCGCGTCGTCGACCGGACGCAGCTGATCCTCGACATCTTCGCCCAGCACGCGGTGAGCGCCGAAGGCAAGCTCCAGGTCGAGCTGGCGCAGCTCGAGTACAACCTCCCGCGCATGCGCGGCCTGTGGCAGCACCTCGAGCGGCTGGGCGGAGGCGTCGGCACGAGGGGCCCGGGCGAGAGCCAGCTCGAGACCGACCGGCGGCTCGCGCGACGGCGGATCACGATCCTGCGCGACCGGCTGCGCCGGCTCGGCAAGCAGCGGGCCACGCGGCGCAAGTCACGACGGCGTTCCGAGACTCCGACGATCGCACTCGCCGGCTACACGAACGTCGGCAAATCGACGCTCCTGAACGCGCTCACCCACGCGGGGGTCTCGGTCGACGACCGGCTGTTCGAGACGCTCGACCCCACGACGCGCGGCTTCGAGGTCGACGGGCGCCGGTACCTCGTCACCGACACCGTCGGCTTCATCCGGCGCCTTCCGCACCAGCTGGTCGAGGGCTTCGCGGCCACGCTCGAGGAGACGCTCGTCGCCGACCTCGTGCTCCACGTCGCGGACGCTTCGGCCTCCGACGACCGGCTCGACGGGATGCTCGACGCCGTCGAGTCTGTGCTCGGCGAGATCGGCGCGGGAGAGCTGCCCACGGAGCTCGTGCTGAACAAGATCGACGTGGTCGACCCCCTGCGCAGGCGACGGCTGGCGAACCGGTTCCCGGGTGCGCTGCAGGTCTCCGCGCAGACAGGCGAAGGGCTGGACGAGCTGCGGGCGCGCGTGGCGGAGCGCTTCGCCGAGCGCTTCGAGCCGGTACGGCTGCTGATCCCGTACGACCAGGGAGCGCGCCTGGCAGAGCTGTACGCGCTCGGCGCACCGGTCGACGAGCGGGCAGACCGGCCCGAGGGCGTGTTCGTGCGCGCCCGTCTCCCGAGGCGCGAGGTGCGCCGCTTCGCGCCATACCTGATCATCGAGTCCGAGGCGCGCTCGAGCGCGTGATCGAGCTGCCGATCCGACGTCTCCGCGAGGACGCGGTGCTGCCGGAGCGCGCCTACGCCGGGGACGCGGGCCTCGATCTTGCGGCCTGCGAGCGTCACGAGCTCGGGCCGGGGGAGAGGGCTGTCGTCGGAACCGGCCTTGCCGTCGCCATTCCCGAGGGGCACGCGGGCTTCGTCCAGCCGCGGTCGGGCCTGGCCGCACGGTACGGCTTGAGCGTCGTCAACTCGCCGGGCCTCGTGGACTCCGGCTACCGAGGCGAGATCCGCGTCGTCCTGCTGAACACCGACGCGCGGGAGCCGTTCGTGGTCGAGCCGGGGATGCGCATCGCCCAGCTCGTCGTTCTGCCGGTGCCCGAGCTGGAGCCGGTTGCCGTGGAGGAGCTCCCGGAGAGCGACCGCGGTGTGCGCGGCTTCGGTTCCTCAACCCGCACAGGTCGACCATGACCGTCTCGGCTGGTCAGCTCAGACTCCCGCGCGGGCAGATCCCGCGCCCGCTGAGGTCGGCGCCGCAAGCGGCGCCTCGGAAGGTCTGATGGGCGAGCCGCGAATTCGAGTCTCGGCGATCCTTCGCTGGCAGGAGAGCCTGCTGCTCTGCCGCCACGAGAAGGCCGGCCGCGAGCACTGGCTGCTTCCCGGCGGTGGGGTCGACTCCGGCGAGAGCCTCGTCGACGCGCTGCACCGGGAGCTCGCCGAGGAGGTCGGGCTCGACGACGAGGTGCCCGTCGAAGGGCCGGTGGCGATCGTCGACTCGATCGCGCCCGTGCGCAGCTTCGCCGCCAAGCACGTGGTGCACATCATCTTCGCCGGCGACCTCACGGGCCGGTCGCTGGAACGCGTGACGTCACACGACGCGGCCGTGCGCGGCCACCGTCTGTTCACACCGGACGAGCTCGACGAGGTCGTCCTGCACCCGCCGATCCAACGCTTTCTGCAGCGCTGGACACCCGGCGACCCGGCGGTCTACCTCGGGGCTCTGTGGGCCCCTTGACCTCGGCACTCCAGGCGGGATGCGCGAAAGTCCAAGTAACAGTCTGTTACTTGCTCGACTTCGAAGCGGCAGAAACGGCTTGCGTTGGCATGTCCTCCGCTGGCGACTGGGCTCGGCCGGGCCAAAGACACTTAGTAACAGTCTGTTACTTGAGCTAGAAGCGGCCGCCTCGCTCTCGCGCTCGGCCGGCCGAGACGGCGTGGGCTTCGGCCTCCAGCTCGTCGTGCAGCGGTTCCAGCTGCGGTGGCTTGCCGGTTCGGTGCGCGATCGCCTGAGCGAGGAGCCAGTCGGCGAGCCACGGGTTCCGCGGGAGCAGGGGCCCGTGCAGGTACGTGCCGAGCACGCGGCCGGAACGGCAGCCCTCGTAGCCCCTCTCGCCATCGTTGCCGAAGCCCGCGAGCACGCGGCCCAGAGGCTCCGCGCCGTCCTCGAGCGCCGTGCGCCCCGCGTGGTTCTCGAACCCCGCCAGCGTGCGCCGCTCGCCCGGCTCGAGCTCACACTCCAGCAGGACGTCCCCGATCATCCGCCGCTCGCCGGCCACCGTATGAAGCGGGAGCAGGCCGGCCCCGGGCAGCTCGTCGCCGCTCTGGTCGCGGTAGAAGCGGCCGAAGAGCTGGTACCCGCCGCAGACCGCCAGGGCCGCCGCGCCGCCCTCGACCGCCTCGTGCAGAGCAGGCCCCATCGCGGCGAGCGCCGGCGCGATCAGCTCCTGCTCCCGGTCCTGCCCGCCGCCGACGTAGTAGAGATCGTGCTCGCCTGGACGAACGATGTCGCCCGGCCCGAGCGCCCGCACCTCGAGCTCGTGGCCGCGCCACGCCGCGCGTCTGGCCAGGACGGCCATGTTGCCCCGGTCGGCGTAGATGTTCAGGTAGTCCGGAAAGAGGTGCCCAACGACGATCCTCAAGCGGCCTCCTCCTCCCAATACGGGCGGACGAAGCCGCGGCGCGAGACGAGATCTCGGAGCGCGAGCATCGCCGTGTAGGTCGGCAGCGCCGCGAGCTCGCCGCCGGCGGGAGTGAGCGCCAGGGCGCGGTCGAGCGCCTCCTCCAGCGACGGCACGACCTCGATCGCCTCCTCCGGCAGCCCAGCGTACTTGAACCGCAGGGCGAGCTCGGCGGCCCGCTCACCGCTCGCGATCAGGCGCTCGAGCCCACCGAGCAGCGGCTCGAAGTCGACGTCCCAGATCCACGAGACGTCGCGTCCGTCGGCGATCTCGTCATTCAGGGCGACGAGCAGCGACCGCGGCGTGCCCCCGGCGACCAGGGTGCGCACGACCTCGTTCGCTCCGGCCGGGTTCTTGATCAGCAGCACGAGCAGCGAGCGGTCGCCGATCGCGATGCGCTCGAACCGGCCGAACGCCGCGGAAAATCCCTGCAAGCCAGCGACTATCTCATCGAGGGGCGCGCCGAGGGCCCGTGCGAGCGACGCCGCGGCGAGCGCGTTGTAGACGTTGTAGAGCCCCGGCACCTGCAGCTCGATCGACCGCGACCCCTCGGGCGCGACGAGCGAGAAGGAGACGCTCTCAAGCCCGCGCAGCTCGATCTCGCGTGCCCGGATGTCCAGCGCCGGCCGTGCGTTTCCGCACGAGGGACAGCGGTAGTCGCCGAGATGACCGATGTACGCGGCCGCGTACTCGTACGGCGTGCCGCAGCGCACGCACCACTTCGAGTCCGCCGCGTGCTGCAGCTCCGGCGCCGCGTGCCGTGGGTCGTCGAGGCCGAACACGACCGAACGCGCCCCCGGCTGGCGCTCCGAAGCCAGCGCGCCGAGCTGCGGGTCGTCGCCGTTCAGGACGAGGGCAGCGTCGTGCGGAAGCGAGCGTGCCATGCCGCGCCAGCGCTCGGCCAGCAGCTCGAGCTCGCCGTAGCGGTCTAGCTGGTCACGGAAGAGGTTCCCGAGCGAGACCGCCCGGGGCCGCAGCCGCTCGGCCACCTCCGGCAGCGCCGCCTCATCGACCTCGAAGAGCCCGAGCTCCGCATCCCGCGCCGCCACCAGAGCCGAGGCGACCCCGGAAACGAGGTTTGCCCCCGCCCGGTTGTGCGCCAGTCGCCTCGAGGGCGCGAGGATGCGCGCCGCCATCGCGGCCGTGGTCGTCTTCCCGTTCGTCGCGGAGACGAGGGCCGAGCCCTGCGGCAACCGAGCCGCCAGCCGGTCGACGGCTCCCGGATCGAGCTTCCACAGCAGCTTTCCAGGCAACGTCGTGCCGCCTCCCGCCCCCGCGAGGCGCGAGAGCCCGGCGGCCGTGCGGGCAAGGCCGATCTCCAGGGCGAGCGGGACGTGCACGGCGGCACGCTACCTCGCGCACCGCGTTCTCACTCGTTCGAGGGAACTTCACATGCCCTCACCCTGCCGGGGGATGTAGCGCAACGGGGGAGAGCCCTAGTTTCAGCCTGGATTTTCGCAGCGACGCCTCCGAGCGCGGCTGCGAGCGACGACAGAGATGCGGCCCGCGCGAGGGCGTGGAAAGGAGAAACGGAAGGTGCGGATGAACGGCGGCAATCGTGGGGAGACGCGATCGAGTGCGCTGTGGGGGACGGGCAACCGCGGCGGCGAGTCTCGCTCGAGCGCGCTCTGGGGGAAGGGCGGCCGAGGGGCGGTCACGGCGCTCGCGGCGATGCTGGCGATCAGCGTCCCGCTCGCGTCCAGCGCCGTCAAGCATGCGCGGCCGAGCGGCAAGGCGTCCCAGCGGACGTGGATCTCGCCGGGCCTCCTGCGCGGCGCGAAGAAGCATCCCAACCAGTACGTCCGGGTGATCATCCAGAGCACGAGCGGCACGATCTCGCCGGCGCTCTCGGCGTTCACCCACCTCGGCCAGTACGCGGACGACGACCGCGACAGCCTCAACCGGCGCCTCAGCCTGATCGACGGCGTCGCCGTCACGGTGCGGGCGAGCGCCCTGCCGAAGCTCCTGCAGCTGCGCGACCTGGTCGTCACGCCCGACGTGCAGGTGCACGTCAGCGGCTATACCTCGGGTCAGCTCTGGCCGTACGAGACCGGCCTTTCCAAGGGCTGGAGCGGCGGAGACGCGCCGCCGGCGAGCACGATGCCGACGATCGCAGTCGTCGACTCGGGCATCCAGGCGAACCGGGCGGACTTCGGCAACCGCGTGCTCGCGAGCGTCAAGTTCAGCACCCTTCCGGACGACTCGCCCGGCGACGGCCGGGGCCACGGCACCTTCGTGGCCGGCATCGCCGCCGGCGGCGCCGACGGCTACACGGGCGGGACGCCGCAGGCCAAGCTGGTCTCGCTGGACGTGATGGACGATCACGGGGTCGCCCGCACGAGCGACGTGATCGCGGCCGCCCAGTGGATCCTCGCGAACAAGGACGCCTACAACATCCGGATCGCGAACTTCTCGCTTCACTCGGCGACCTCGAGCCACTTCTTCCTCGACCCGCTCGACCAGGCGGTCGAGAAGCTCTGGTTCAACGGCGTCGTCGTGGTGGCTGCGGCCGGCAACTACGGGATGCCCAACGGCCCGAGCGGCGTCCTCTACGCCCCGGGCAACGATCCGTTCGTGATCACGGTCGGCGCCGTGGACATCGGCGGGACGAAGAACGTCAAGGACGACACGAACGCGCCCTGGTCGGCCTACGGGCGGACGCCCGACGGGTTCATGAAGCCCGAGCTGGCGGCCCCCGGCCGGTACATGGTCGGCCCGGTGCCGACGGGCTCGACGCTGACGGTCGAGCGGGCGGATAAGCTCGTCGCCCCCGGCTACGTCCAGCTCTCGGGGACTTCGTTCGCGGCTCCGGTGATCTCGGCGGCTGCGGCGCAGATCCTGGCGCGGCACCCCGAGTTCACGCCGGATCAGGTCAAGGGAGCGCTGATGGTCTCGACCAAGATCGTCGACGGCGCGGCGCTCGGCTCGGTCGGCGTCGGCGAGCTGCAGATGAGCAGGGCTGCGCTCGTGACGCGGCCACCAAACCCCAACAAAGCGCTCGGGCAGTACCTCAAGTCCGACTCGGGCGGAAACGGGAAGAGCTTCGACTCCGTCAGCTGGCTCGACGTTGCGAAGTCGAATGTCTCCTGGGACTCGGTCTCGTGGGCCGACGTCTCCTGGGCGGACGCCGTCTGGAGCGTCGTCTCCTGGGCGGACGTCTCTTGGGACTCGGTCTCCTGGGCCGACGTCTCCTGGGCGGACGTGTCCTGGGCCGACGTCTCGTGGGCCGACATGTCGTATGAGGACGCAGCCGAGGGCGACACCGGCGGCGACCCGAACGGCTACTCGCTCACGCCGGCTCAGGCGGCCGAGGTGATGGCCGACCCGGAGGTCGCGCCCGAGCCGAACAACCTTCCGGCTGCCGTGGCGAGCACGGCGCCGATCGGCTAGCGCGGATGGGGCGCAGCTGCGAGGGGCCGGCCACGACCGGCCCCTCACTCGTTTGGGGGATATTCGGGCTGTACCGAAAAAGGGGGATGTGACCCCTTTGGGACGCACGTAGCGTCCAAATGTGGTGATCCCACCGCAGTGCGATTCACCACCCACAACGGCTCTGCTTGTGCGGCCCCGCGGGAACGCGCGGAGATAAGGAGAACGAAGAGCGGGCGATGACGGGGTTCGAGCTCAGCCTGACGCGAGGAAGGGGCGAGTGAGCGCGGTCCCGGGCGCTCTCCCGCGCGACGTCGACCCGGTCGAGCCCGGCGCGCCGAGGCTCGCGCCGAAGGCCGCCGCCTACTTCTGCATGGTCGCCGCCGTGACCGTCGCGGCGGTCGTCCCGCTGCTCTCGCACCTGAGCACGCGGACGCCCGGTTGGACGACGTTCTTCGTCCTCGGCACCATCGCCGCGACCGCGCAGCTCTTCGTTGTTCGCATGCCGCGGCTGAACCAGTCGTACCACACCACGATCGTCTTCCTGGTCCCGGCGGCGATGCTGCTTCCGCCGGAGCTCGTCGCCTTGATGGGTGTCGTGCAGCACCTTCCCGAGTGGCTCAAGACGCGCAGCGCCTGGTACATCCAGACGTTCAACATCTGCAACTGGACGCTGTCGATGCTCGCGGCGTACGGGAGCTTCCACGGCATCCTCAGCATCAACTCCGGCTCCGACGCCGAGTACGCGGTCGCCGGCCTCGCCGCCGCGGGCGCGATCGTGGGCGTGAATCACGTGTTGATGGCGCCCATGCTCCACCTCGCGCGCGGGCACTCGCTGCGCGAGTCCGGTCTCTTCTCCTTCCCGAGTCTCTCGACCGATCTCGTGCTCGCGATGCTCGGCGTCGCGATCGGCGCCTTCTGGGTGATCAAC
>JBKPFI010000370.1:0-1130 GCA_046728775.1 Actinomycetota bacterium
GTGTACGAGGGAGCCGTCGGCGCGCTCGTCCGCGGCGCCCCGGTCCCCACTGTCGTCTCGCCGGGATGCGCGCCGGTCGGCCGGGACGCCGTGATCACGAGCGCCGAGGACAACGTCGTCTTCGAGCTCGCCGGGGAGCCCGCGCTCGAGCGGCTGAAAGGCGACCTCGCCAGGCTGACGCCCGAGCAGCAGCAGAGCGCGGCACGCGGCGGGGTGCTCGCGGGGCTCGTGATCGACGAGAACCGCTCCGACTACCGGCGCGGCGACTACCTGATGCGCGGCCTGATCGGGCTCGACGAGGAGTCAGGGGCGCTCGCGATCGGCGAGCCGGTTCGCGTCGGGCAGACGCTGCGCTTCCACGTGCGAGACGCGGCCGCGGCGGACGAGGACCTCCGCGAGAGCCTCGCCTCGGCGGTCGACGGCGGCCGCGCGGCGGGAGCGCTCCTCTTCACCTGCAACGGCCGCGGCACGAACATGTTCTCCGCCCCGGACCACGACGCGCGCGCCGTCCGCGAGCTGCTCGGCGACGACGCGCTGGCCGGGTTCTTCTGCGCGGGCGAGATCGGCCCCGTCGGCGGGAAGCCGTTCCTGCACGGTTTTACAGCCACCCTTGCGGTATTCCTCGCTGAGTGACCAGTCTCGGCGCCTCGCCAGGCCGTTCAGACGGACGCGCCGGCAAAGCCGACGCGTCCTCTCGACGGCATCGCAAGCCATGCCTTAGCGGCTTCACCGCCACGCTGGCCGTCTTCCTAGAGGACTAGGCGCTGCGCGCCAGCGCGGGCGTGCAGCTCGAGCGACCGCGCTTCTCGAGGTACTGCTGGTGGTAGTCCTCGGCGACGTAGAACGTCTGCGCGGGCTCGATCACCGTCACGATCGGCTTGCGATAGCGGCCGGACGCGTCCAGCTCTGCCTTCGAGCGCTCGGCGGCGGCCCGCTGCTCGTCGTCGTGGAAGAAGACGACAGAGCGGTACTGGTCGCCGACGTCCCAACCCTGGCGGTTGAGCTGCGTCGGGTCGTGCTTGCCCCAGAAGGTCTCGAGCAACTGCTCGTAGGAGATCCGCTCCGGGTCGTACGTGACCTCGACGACCTCGGCGTGGCCGGTCGTGTGTGAGCAGACGTCCTCGTAGGTC
>JBKPFI010000031.1:0-1143 GCA_046728775.1 Actinomycetota bacterium
GCGTCGCGCCCTGGCCACGCGCGAGCTCCAGCCGCTCCTCCGAGAGGTCGACACAGACGATCCGCTCCGCTTCCTGTAGGCGGCAGCCGGCAACCGCGCCGAGACCGACCATCCCGGCGCCGAAGACGACGCACGTCGAGCCGGGCGCGACCTTCGCCGTGTTCATCGCCGCGCCGAGCCCGGTCGAGAGGCCGCACGCGAACAGGCACGCGCGGTCGAGCGGGGCGTCCGGGCTCACCTTCGCCAGGGCGATCTCCGGTATCACCGTGTACTCCGCGAAGGTCGAGCAGCCCATGAAGTGGCGAATCGGCTCGCCGTCTCGCGAGAGGCGCGTCGTGCCGTCGGGCAGGAAGCCGAGGCCCTGCTGCTCGCGGATCGCGAGGCAGAGGTTCGTGCGCGGGTCGCGGCAGTGCTTGCACTCGCGGCACTGCGGCGAGAAGAGCGTGACCACATGGTCTCCCGGCTCGAGGTCCCGCACGCCCTCGCCGACGCGCTCGACAACGCCCGCGCCCTCGTGCCCGAGCACGGTCGGCGCGTAGCCGGAGGGATCGGCGCCAGAGGCCGTGTAGAGGTCTGTATGGCAGACGCCGCAGGCGAGGAGCCGGACGAGCACCTCGCCCGCGCGCGGCTCCGCGAGCTCGAGCTCCTGGACCGAGAGCGGCTCCCCGAAGCGCTCGAGCACGGCGGCACGGATCTTCACGCGGCGATCCTACGGTAGGCTCGAGCGCGTGGCGCTACGGGGCAGCTGCCAGTGCGGCGGGGTCCGGTTCGAGGTTCCGGACACCTTCGAGGCCCGCAGCTTCTGCCACTGCACGACCTGCAAGAAGCTCTCCGGCGGCGTCGGAACGGCGAACGGCCGCGTCGCGAGCAACGAGGTCCGGATCCTCCAGGGCGAGGAGCTCCTGCGCACCTACCAACCGGAGGAAGGGAGCGCGAAGACGTTCTGCTCCGTCTGCGGCTCGAACCTCTTCGGCGGCGGCTGGCCCGAGTCGGAACAGGCAAGCGTCCGCCTGAGCGCGATCGATGACCCGCTGCCCGGCCGCCCCGTCAAGCACATCTTCACCCGCTCCGTCGCGAGCTGGGAGACGCTCCCCGACGACGGGTTGGAGCGCGTCGAGGGAGCGGGCTAGATTAGCCGCCCCG
>JBKPFI010000253.1:0-2547 GCA_046728775.1 Actinomycetota bacterium
TTCCACACGGGGCTCTCGGCAGACGATCAGGAGCGGGTCGTCGCTGCGTTGACTCAGGCACTCGAGCCAGCCTGAGACGGTTGACACCTCCGCGTGGGGCTGAGATACGTAGCCGCTCAGGCGCCGAGTCGAAGCGAGGGAGTTGCGTCGTGCCTTCCGAGGAGCAGTCGGTTACGGGAACGAACGTCTCGGTCGAGACGCTGCTCGGCCGTTCCGTCGTAGACGTCGTACGCGGGAACCTCGGCGAGTATCTGGCCGGCGCCAACGTCCTCGTCACCGGAGCCGGTGGGTCGGTGGGCGTTGAACTCTGTGCGCAACTCGCCGGGCTGGACGTGCGTGGCCTCGTCCTCGTCGACCAGTCGGAGGCCTCGCTGCTTGGGGCGGTGAGGTCGCTTCAGCAGGACCTGGGGTTCGGAAGCGCCACCGCTGTTCTCGCCGACGTCAAGAGCCGTACGCGCACGTTCGAGGTATTCGAACGGCATTGCCCGGACGTGGTGTTCCATGCCGCGGCCTACAAGCACGTGCCCCTCCTCGAAGCGTTCCCCGTCGAGGGCGTGGCCACGAACGTTCTCGGGACGCAGAACGTGGTCGATGCGGCGCGGAGGGTGGATGCAGCCCGCTTCGTCCTGTTCTCGACAGACAAGGCAGTCCGGCCGACGAACATCCTCGGCCAGGCCAAAGGCGTTGCAGAGTGGATCGTCGCGAGAGCCGGAGCCCACACGGCAGACGCATGGTCCGCGACCGTCCGCTTGGGCAACGTCATCGACTCGGCAGGAAGCATTCTGCCGCTCCTCCGGGAGCAGGTCGCCGGCGGCAGGCCGGTCACGGTCACGCACAAGAGGGCGACGCGCTACCTGATGACCGCACGTGAGGCTGCCGGACTCGCAATCGTCGCGGGCGCGCTCGCCGATTCGAACAGCGTCTTCTTCCTCGACACGGGGCCGCCGGTGCGCATCGTCGACCTCGCACGGCGACTCGCCTCGGCGCTCCCGCGCGAGCTCGAGATAGATGTCGTCGGGCTGCGTGCGGGCGAGCGGCTGCATGAGCATCTGTTCTGGCCCGGCGATGACATCTCCGCGACGCCCTGCGAAGGTGTGCTCAGATCGCCGATGCACTGGGTCGACCCCAGATGGCTGGAGGAGTGGCTCGCCTTGCTCGCGCGGCACGTCGAAGCCGCGTCGGCCGCCGGAGTCAGATCGGCACTCGTTGAGATGCACGCGTGGCCGGAACTCGGCGATGGACGGCCCGCCGCGGTCCCTTCCGCAGGGCTACCTCGGTAGGCGCCGGACCGCCTCCGGACGCTTCCCGCCGTGTCGGCTGAACACCGCTCCGCGGCTAACGTCTCGCCCAGGCGGCCCCGAAGTCGGTCGTCACCTTGCCGCCGCTCCCGAACCAACGATCCGTTCTCCCTCCTTCAGCTGGGGCCGGACGGCCCGATCAGCAGATGTCGCTCCGACGCCCAGCGGCTAGGATCGGTGTTGGAGAACGAGGTCGGGGAGCGGCCATGGCGGAGACGATCGTGTACGTCGACAGGCAGATGTCCGCGAGGGCGCGCTGGACGAGCTAAAGGCGGGCATGAAGGAGTTGGTCGAGTTCGTCGAGGCGAACGAGCCGCAACTGATCGCCTACAACGTGTACTTCAGCGACGACGGGACCAGGATGACCGTCCTGCACGTGCATCCCGACGCCGCTTCCTTGGAGCTGCACCTCGATGTGGCGCGACCGTTCTTTCGCCGGCTCGCGGACCTCGTCAGGCTCACCTCGACGCAGATCTACGGTGAGCCGAGCGAGACGGCGCTGAGGCGGTCGCACGCGAAAGCCCAACTGCTGGGGCACAACGCCGTTCAGGTGCACAGGCTGCACGCAGGCTTCACTCGCGCTGCGGTCCGCTGAGGCTTCGGCACGCCCACGAGCGAGGAAGCGCCCCGCAGGGCGCCGCGCCGGGACGTTTCCCACCGCCGTCTTGAATGGGCCCGCCTGGATTCCTAGCCTGCTCGTCGCCGCCGGCCTGACGCTCGCCTCTCGGCGTTGGAGGACTACCCGGCCGCCTCGCGTCTCGTGGTTAGTGAGAGAGATACCTTCTACAGCGCCTTCGTACTGGGAGCAAGACGTGACGATCTGCCCGAGTTGTGGACAGCAGAATCCCGCTGCCGCCCGTTTCTGCCTGGCCTGCGGAACCCGCCTGGCTGGCGAAGAAGCGACCCCGCGCGAGGTGCGAAAGATGGTCACAGTCGTCTTCTCCGACGTCGCGAGCTCCACCGCACTGGGCGAGCGCCTCGATCCGGAATCGCTGCGCCGCGCAATGGGGCGCTACTTCGACGAGATGAGCGCCGTGATCGAGCGGCACAGCGGAACGGTGGAGAAGTTCATCGGCGACGCGATCATGGCCGTGTTCGGAATACCGACGGTGCACGAAGACGATGCGCTTCGTGCGGTTGCGGCAGCCGTCGAGATGCGAGAGGAGCTCGAGCGCCTGAACGACGAGCTCGAGCGCGGCCTCGGGGTCCGGCTCGAGGTCCGCCTCGGCGCCAACACCGGCGAGGTCGT
>JBKPFI010000226.1:0-6155 GCA_046728775.1 Actinomycetota bacterium
GTACGCCGGACGGTGGCCCAGCCGCGGCGCCAGTGGACGCCGCGCGAGCTAGTGGGAGTGGCGCTGGCAAGGGGGCCGGTCGCTGGGCCTGGCGAGCGCTTCGCCTACGCCAGCACGAACTACATCCTCCTCGGCATGATGGTCGAGCGCGCAACCGGGACCAGTCTCGAGCGGCAGCTCCGCCGCCGGGTCTTTGTGCCGCTCGGGCTCGAGGACACGAGTTTCGAGCCCGACGCCTGGAGAAGGCGCCACTATGCCCACGGCTATGCCCCGAGTGAGCACGACGGCATCGTCGGCAGCCTCGCGACCGCTCGCGACCGCAGCACGGTCGGCGCATCCTGGGCCTGGGCCGCCGGAGCGATCGTTTCCACTGCGTCCGATCTCTCGCGTTTCCTCGGTGCCGTTCTCCAAGGGCGGTTGCTTCCGCGGCGCCTGCTCGAGCTGATGCGTCCAGCTCCCGGGTCGCGTTACGGGCTGGGGCTCGCCGCGTTCCACACACCCTGCGGTAGGGCGATCGGCCACACCGGCGCCGTGCTCGGTACCGTCTCCGCCGCCTGGAGCAGTGGTGATGGCCGTCGCCGCGTCGTCGCGATGAGCAACAGTCTTCCGCTGTCGCCGTCGGCCGGGGCCGCGCTGAAGCGGCTGCTGGACGCATCCTTCTGTGGTTAGAGCTGGCGCGTAAGCGATGACAGGGACTGCACAATCGGGTCGCGCCTGCGGACGCGCACTGGCAGCGCCGCGGCTGAATCTTGCGCGGGTTCACTTCCCGGCGCCTCCATCTCGTGAACGCCCCGACGTCGAGATCGAGTCGCGCCTCGCGACGAAGGCGTAGTTGATCCAGGACCGGCACCGGCATACGATGGCGCCCTTAAGGGGTAACGAGAAGGGGGGAGACACATGTGCGGCCGGTTCCTTACGAGGACGTCCTTGACCATCATGCTGGCGCTCGCTGGCGCTCTAGCCACGGCCACGCTCGCGACGGCCGCGGCGCCTCCGCCGAATTTCAACGTCACCGCCATGCCCGGAAACGAGGCAGAGAACGCGATCGCGGTCAATCCGGCCAACCCGTCGAATGTCGTGGCGATGTCGACGCTGCCGGACGTCCCCGCAGGGCTCGCGGTCGGCGTCTCCTTCGACGCCGGCCAGACGTGGGCGCGGCGTGTGATCGGAACGGCCGGCGACCCGCTCGGCGAGATCTGCTGCGACGAGCAGCTCGCGTGGGATCGGTTCGGAAACCTCTGGATGACCTACCTGGTCAACACGAACGGCCACGTCCTCGTCGCACTCTCTACGAACGGAGGGATCTCGTTCACGAAGGTCGCCGACGTTGTGACCAACGGCGATCAGCCGTCGATCGCCGTCGGCCAGAACAGCGTCTGGATCAGCTACACGTTCTTCCCCGGAACGCAGATTCAGGCATTCGGGGCACCCATCACCGGGCTTGGCCAGTTCGGGAGCTTCACCGCACCCGAGAACGTCCCCAGCCCCCACAGCAACGGTGATTACGGCGACACCGCGGTCGGCCCGGCCGGTCAGGTCATGGTCACGTATCAGAATGCAACAAACGGTCAAGGTGGGACGAACATCTACACGGCCGTTGACCCGGACGGCTTGGGGCCGGCCGGATTCACGCCGGGGAGCCTCGCCGCCAACAGCCGTGTCGCCCACAGCCACGTCGGCGGGTTCGACTTTATCCCTGCCCAGCCGGATCGTTCGGTCGACGCCGAGGCAAATCTCGCTTGGGACCGGAGCGGCGGCGCCCACAGCGGTCGCGTCTACCTCATCTGGACGCAGGAGACGCCGAACGAGAGCGACAACACGGACATCATGCTCCAGCACTCCGACGACAACGGCGCGACCTGGTCGGCCGCGGTCAAACTGAACGACGACCTCACGACCAACAGTCAGTACAACCCAGCGATCGCCCTCGACCAATCCAGCGGCGACGTTGCGGTCTCCTGGTACGACACCCGGAACGATCTCGGAAGCGGCGGGAGCGGAGACACCGACGGAATCCCGAACGACGACTTCCAGATCTGGGCCACGTACTCCACGAACGGCGGGGCTACCTTCGCGCCCAACTTCCGCGTCAGCCAGGGAACCTCGAATGCGATCGACGCGAACAGCTTCTTCGACGTCGGCGACTACACGCACGCCGCCTTCGTCGCAGGCTCGTTCTGGCCGGCATGGTCGGACAACTCGAACAGCACCGGCGACAACCCGGACGGAACGCTGCACCAGCTCGACCTCTACACAGCGAAGGTGTCAATCCCGTAATTCCGGCGATTCGGAGGCTTCGCTCTGGCGTCCCCGGCAGCCGCCGCGCCGCTGCCGGGGACGCTTAACTGGCCCACGACACCGGTTCCTGAGAGGGCGTTGCGTGACAACCGTTGCGCTCCAATTGCATTCGGTTGAAATCTTGCGCGGGTTCGATTCCCGCCGCCTCCATACTCTCCGCAAAACGTCGGTTTCCGATAGGAACGATTCCGACGTGTCAACTCGGATCCTCGTTGAGGGCGCGCAGCGCCGTCTCGAGGTCGCTGGTATCAAGGTGGGCGTAGATGTTCGCGGTGGTGCCGATATCGGCGTGGCCGGCGAGCATCTCTGCGCAAGCTTCAGATTCCCGATGCGGCGCAGGAAGTCCGTGACTGCGGTGTGGCGGGCCTCGTGCATCGGCCGGTGAGCGATCCCCGCGCGATCGAGGCAGCGTGACCACCAGCGGTGCATCGCCGTCGAGGAGAGCTGCTTCTCGCGGTCCTGCCAGATCGTCCCTATCGGTCCGCCGTAGAACTCAGCCCCACCTTCTCCGGGTAGAGCAGGAACTCGTCGGGCGACGGTGCACGGTCGAGAATGTGCCCGCTCAAGCGCTTCCCGTAACTCTTTCTCGATGACCGGCAGGTAGCGCACCTTCCCGCCCGTGCCGAACACAAATGAGCGAACTCCCGCTCCACGGCCGCACGGCCCGGGAACAGCCGCCCGCCGAGATGGGGAGCGGGGGTCAACGGCCTCGAGCCCTCGAAGACCCCGCTCCTGCTTTTGGCGAATTTAACTGTCTCCCGAGAAAGTGGCGCGAGTGATCCCGGAGCGAACACACAAGATGTGCCCGAACTGCTCGCGCTGGCTCGCGTTCGAGGCCTTTAAACAGAGACGGGAGCGCTGCGGTGACTGCTACGCCAACTGGCGCAGCGCCGGACGCCATCGACTACGGCGCAAGCTCGAGCAGCGGCGGCATTTGCGAGACGCGGCGGCGTAGTGGCGAACGACGCGGCGCTGGTGCCCGTTCCGAAGCTCGGGCGGTGCCCGACGAGCCGCAGCGAACGGCCGCCGTAGAATGTTCTTTGGGTGAATCTCCTCCTCCGGCTCCATAACCCAAGCGGGCGACGTTGCGGTTGCCCACCCGAGTGCATCTGCCAGCGCAACGCCATTGGTCGGGTTTTTCGCTGGTACATCCCTGGACGGTTCCACACGCCAGTTCCACCCGACCAGAAGGCCCGACTCGAAGCCGCGGGAATGTCCTTTCGAGAGCCCTAGCGGATGTCGCCAAGACAGGGCTCGGCCCGCCGCGGCGGCGTCGGCATCCTTTGGGCGTTCGGCGGCTAGATCAGATCGGGCGGGGGCTCCAGCGCGATACTTGCCGACGGTGCGCCTGGGCGCGGCCTTCGTGGCTCCCGCACAAACGAATCGGGCGGAGGTTCATCGAACCAGTCGCCGCGGCCGGCGTCATGACGCATCAGCCGCAGGAACGTACGTAGGCGATCGCGGAGGCTGCGGTGTCCGCGGCAGTCGGGCCGATCAAGAGCACGCCTTCTCCGCATGCACCAATTCTAGGTTCAGTCGCTGAACTCTGGCGCTGCCCTGAACACGCAATCACGCGTCAGCGCGCCACGACAAAGTTGCTTGAGCCGAGGACCGGTCCGTACTCGCCCAGGCTCTGGGGGCCACGGCCTGGCCAGACGTACCACGTGTACCTGCCCATGCGCAGGTATCGCCTAACGCCCATGTAAGTCCACGGCGCAATTAGTCGAAAGCGCGGGAGGGAGGGCCAGGCACTGAGAATTCTTTCACCATTGGTCCAAAGTTGGATGTTGTAGTAGCTCGTTTCGGGCACCGCATCCCAAGTGAACAGGACCGTTTGCGGCGAGCGCAGCCGGACACCGGGCGCAGGGCTGAGCAGCGTCGCTCGAGCGGTCGCTCTGATCGTCTTGGCGGCGGAGTTACCGGCTTGGTCGATAGCCACAAGCGTGTATCGGTAACTGACCCCGCTCCTGACATTGTGGTCGGCGAAGCGGCGTTGGACGCCTTTGTAGACGAGGCTCTGGGACAGATCACGCTTGCCCGGCGAGCGAGTGATAATGAAGTGCGCGTCTCTGGAAGCTTTCCAGCGAACGCTCACGAACCGTTTTGTGCCTCGAATCAGGACTGCTCCGAAACGAGGCGGATCGCCATCGACCTTGATCAGCCTCGTGGTCACCGTGTTGATGCCGTTGTCGCTTGCGGCAATGCACGTCCGCGAGCGTCCGGAGGTGAACCCCTTGATGATCTCCTTCTGACAGCCCGACGTGACGATGACATCAGCCCGGGGGTCGCGCACCTTCCAGCGGAGGACGACGTAGTTGCCGCCCCTACTCCCCCTGTACCAGCCGTTTGTGCCCCGAATGCCACCGATCGTGTAGTTGATCGCCGGCAGCCGGTCATGGATGGGCGCCGGCCCAGCACTCGCGGGCGCAAGCAGGACGAAGCTGCTGGAGGCAACGAGGATGACCACCCCGCGAGCGCTTCCGGCTCGTACGCATCGCCTCAGCCAGGACCATTGCCGAGAGAACACGTCGCTCACCCCCGCCCTCAGGCTGTCAAGTGAGTGACGCTACTCCGCTCTAGGAGGAACGTCAACAGTCCGATTTTCCGCGTCCTTTCTAGATAGACGAGGCCGTCTCGGCCCCGGGGAGGAGGAGTGTCGACCCTCCCGTGGCCACGCCCGCACGATCTTCCTCGCCTTGTTTCCGCGTCACTAAGGTTCGGGACCCGCGGAGGTGCTCCTCGACACCGCGCGACACGCGGATCGCAAGCAGCGATCGCCATGGGCATCTGCTCAACACAGAAGCGCTGTGACTCTGGAGGGACGCAAGTTGGGAGAGCTGCTTGAGGTAGGGCGGCTGGACAGGCCCGCCGCATGCTCCTTGGCGAGCACGCTGACCGAGGGACTCGGGGCACGCGCGGAAGTGTCTGCCGGCCGAACGTGCTGCGTGCACGTCGAGGCGCCGGGCGCGTCGCTGCCCGGGCTCCTCAACGCTCTCGAGGAGTGGGCGCAGGTGAGCGGAATGAAGTCGCTTTGCGTCCGCCTCAACGGCCGCTCGTACACCCTCGAGTGTCGGAAGGCGGCGAAGACTCTCGAAGCGTCAGCGGCTCAGGTGCCGCGAAACTCTCTGTCCTCGCACTCCGCCCAGTCGAACACCAGCTCCGGCGGCTCGTCGTCGGTGAGGTAGGCCCGCCAGCGTGCCTCGTCGGCCGGCAGCCAGCGGGCCTCGCACTTTGCGCAGTGGGGGATCAACGCGACGCTCTCGGCAGGCATGAACCGAGTCTAAAACCGCGCCGTAAACGCTGTTTCGAGCAAGCTGGGAGCGGGCAGCGCCATCTCAAGACAAGGAGGTGGATGTGATGGCGCGACGTGATCTCTGGACCTATCCGACGATTGAGGATAGGCCCGACATCGTGGGAGGAAATGTCGTTGGCTTCGAGGTACAAGCAAGCGATGGCTACGTCGGAACCGTGAGCGACGCCACGGACGAGGTGGGGGCGAGCTACATCGTGGTCGATGCGGGGCCTAAGAAGGTGATGATCCCGGCCGGCGTCATCGGCCGAATCGATGCAGGCGGCGCACGCGTCTTCTTGCTCCTAACGAAGGACCAAGTCAACAATGCGCCGGACTTCGACGACGCGCGCGCTCGCGAGGCGTCCTATCGGGAGGAGTTGGGCGGCTACTACCTCGGTCTTGACGTTCCCGCCACAGAGGCCGGACGCGGAGACGCACCCCGCGGTGTCGTCGGCTGACCGCCCGGCTGCTAGGCGCTAACGCCCATTATCTGAGACGCTTCCTCCACGATCAGCACCGGCCGCTGATCGGCGTCGTCGTCCCTGATCCCGACCACGCGTATCGT
>JBKPFI010000463.1:0-8079 GCA_046728775.1 Actinomycetota bacterium
CTGATCAAGCAGCGCTTCTACCCCGAGCTCTGGCAGGCCCGCAACCGGCTGACCGAGCTGGCGAACGAGGAGCCGTAAGCTCGCCGCACGCTAGTAGGCGAGTGCGATCCGTGTGAGAATCGCGGCGTGAGCGGCTACGTCGTCCACGAGCGCGATCTCCGGAGCATCCGCGCCGAAGGGGATACCGCCGACCGCGCGGTCGCCATCAACTCGAGCGCCGGATCGCCCGTCCTCGAGCTTCACCTGGCGCGGTATGACGCAGGCCGCTCGCGCCCACGGACGCTCCAGGGCGTGCAGGAGATCATGTACACGTGCTCCGGCACGGGCACGCTCACGGTCGGGGGCGAGTCGCACGAACTGGCGCCAGGAACTGCGGCCTACGTCACTGCAGGCGAGTCGTACGCGGTCGAGAACGCCGGCCCGGAGACGCTCGTGATCGTGTCGGCGACGGCACCGCACACCCCGAACGCGGCGCCGGCCGGCCGAACAGTGCGCTATGCCGACCAGCCGACCTTGCCCGCGAGCGGGGACCGCGAGTTTCGGTATCTCGTCACCGACGAGGTCGGCTGCCACGACGCGACGCAGTTCTTCGGCGTGATCGCCCCGGGGCGCGCACCCGACCACAGTCACGTCTACGACGAGGTGATCTACGTGCTGGAAGGCGAGGGCGTCCTGCACGGCGGCGGAGCGGGCAAGCCGGTCTCGGCGGGCTCGTGCATCCACCTGCCGCCGTTCTTCGTGCACTCGCTCGAGAACAGCGGTGACGGCCCGATGCGGATCGTCGCCGTCTTCCACCCGGCGGGCGATCCGGCGTCCCGCGCATACGAGGCAAACGAATGACGTCAATGGGCGTCTCAACCCCTATCCGCAACACTCTGCGGTCCCGGAGAACACTCAGGAGGGCAAGATGAGGAAGCTTGTAGTCGCTGCGCTGTTTGCAGCAGCGGTCGCCACGCTTGCGGCTGCGGCGTGGGGCTCGACGAAGCGTTCGAATAGTCCCGCCGCGTCGGCGCAGGCGGGGAGCGCGCTGGTCACGTGCGGCAAGACCCGGACGATCGGGCTGATGGCACCGATCACCGGCCCGGCCGCCTCGCTCGGAAAGCCGCAGGTGGACTGGGCGCAGTACTACGTCAAGACGTACAACAGGACGCATAAGACGAAGCTCAAGTTCGTCAAGGAAGACACCATGCTCGGTGCGGCTAACGGGACGGCCGAGGCGGTGAAGGGCGCGAAGGCGCTCGGCTCCAGCTCGAAGGTCCTCGGGGTCGTCGGGCCGGCCGGCTCAAACGAGGTGAAGGCGACGACGGGCGCGCTCAAGGGCGCGGGTCTCGGCTTCGTCTCCGGCTCGGCCACGAACACGAAGATCACGACCGACGGCACGCGCACGGGCTACTTCTTCCGCACCGTGCCGCCCGATTCGTCGCAGAGCAAGAGCGTGACCAAGTACCTGCTCGGCACGCTTAAGGTGAAGCGCGTCTACATCGTGGACGACCAGGAGGCCTACAGCACCGGCCTTGCCGACGAGGTGCAGTCGCAGCTCAAGGCCAGGGGCGTCAGCGTTGGACGCGACGGGGTCAGCCAGCAGGCGTCGGACTTCTCGGCGCTGATCAACAAGATCCCGCGCAACACTCAGCTCGTCTACCTCCCCTGGCAGCTGCCGCCGAAGGCCAAGGCGTTCGGCCAGCAGATGAAGGCCCTGGGGCGGGCCGGTGTGAAGCTGATGGGCTCCGACGGCCTTTTCGACCCCGCGTTCTCGGGGCTTGGCTCGCACGTCTACGACTCGTTCTTCCCTGTGAACCCGACCGACAAGAGGGTTGCCGCCTTCAAGAAGCTCCACGGGGGCAACTCCGAGCTCTTCGGTGCCCCGAGCTACGTCGCGACGCAGGTCGTCGCAGCGGCGATCGATCGGGCCTGCAAGGACGGCAAGGCGACCCGCGCCGAGGTTCGGAAGCAGATCAAGAAGACGAACCTCTCGGTCAAGACGTCGCTACTCGGACTGCCGCTCCGCTTCGACAAGTACGGCGACATGGTCAAGCGTCCGTTCGGCATCTACCACTCGGTGAAGGGAGTCTTCGTCCGGGTCGCGTAGTGCCGTGATCTGATCCAGCGCAACGCGGCCCACTAGCGGTGGGCCGCGTTGCGTTTCTGCGATCGTTGTCCGCCTGTGGACTGGAGTCTTTTCTTCGGCGAGTTGGTCAGCGGGCTCACGCTCGGGAGCATCTACGCGCTGATCGCGCTCGGCTACACGATGGTCTACGGGATCTTGAAGCTCCTCAACTTCGCCCACGGCGACGTCTACATGATCGGAGCCTTCGTCGCCTTCTTCGTCCTGCAGTGGCTCGGCGGACCGCTCAACCCCTCGGTCAACGGCTGGGTCGCTATCGGGATCATGTTCGCGGTGGCGATGCTCGCGTGCGGGGCGTTGGGGGTCGGAATCGAGCGCTTCGCCTACCGGCCTCTTCGCAACGCGCCTCGGATCGCGCCGCTGATCAGCGCCCTCGGTGTCTCGATCTTCCTGCAGAACAGCGCGCTGCTGCTCTGGGGCCCGGACTTCCGAGACTACGGCACGTTCGACCTGATCGGGGTCAAGAGCTACAACATCGGCCAGAACTTCTTCATCTCCAACATCCAGATCCTCACGATCGCGGCGTCCGTCGCGTTGATGATCGCGCTCACGCTCGTCGTGACTCGGACCCAGACCGGCAAGGCGATGCGCGCGACCTCCTTCGACCGCGAGGCCGCCGAGATGATGGGCATCAGCGTCGACCGCGTGATCTCCTTCACGTTCTTCATCGGCTCCGCGCTCGCAGCCGCAGGCGGCGTCATGTTCGGGATCGTGTTTGGCCAGATCTTCAACCTGATGGGCTTCACCGCCGGCCTGAAGGGATTCACCGCCGCGGTCGTGGGCGGCATCGGGAGCATTCCCGGGGCGATGCTCGGTGGCATGCTGATCGGCCTTACCGAGGCCTTCGCGACCGGCTACCTGCCGGGCGGGTCGACCTACGCGAACTTGTACGTCTTCGCGCTCCTGATCGGCATGTTCCTCATTCGGCCGAGCGGGCTCCTCGGGTCGCCCGCGATTCAGAAGGTATGAGTCCCGCGGACGGCGACGACGTCGGCGGCGGCCTCCCGGCCGGAGTGCCCGAGCGGCCAGACGTCGTCGACAGGCCGCAGGTAGGAATCGACGAGTGGGTGGCGCAGGTCGAGGAGCGCCGAGAGGCCCACACGGGCCTCACCGGCGGCGTCAGGCGCGTTTGGGAGCGCATACCGCCCGCGGGTCATCTAGCCGTCCTGCTAGGCCCGTTCGTGATCTTCGGCTTCGTCGCGAACGAGGGGAACCTCTTTCGCTACGGCCTGATCACGCTCATCTATGCGCTGCTCGCGCTGGGCCTGAACATCGTCGTCGGCTTCGCCGGGCTGCTCGACCTCGGCTACGTCGCGTTCTTCGGCTTCGGCGCCTACCTCTACGGCATCATGGCCAGCGGCCATTCCGGGCACCACCTGCAGGCCGAGATCGCGATTCCGATCGTGGTCCTCTCGACCGCCCTCGTCGGACTCTTGCTCGGGCTCACCTCCTGGCGGCTACTCGGCGACTACCTCGCGATCGTGACGCTCTTCTTCCTGCAGGCGTTCGTGATCTTCGTCAACAACGCGAACGGCGGCGAGAGCGACTTCTCCTATCCCTTCGTCGGCAAGGTCGACCTCACCGGCGGTTCCAACGGTCTCGACCAGATCGACCCGCTCAACTTCTTCGGCTACCACATCACGACGACGAAGGGCTACTACTTCTACACGCTGATCTCGCTCGCGCTCGTGATGACGATGCTCTACTTCGTCAACGGGTCGCGGACGGGGCGCGCGTGGCGCGCCTTGCGCGAGGATCCCCTGGCAGCTGAGGCGATGAGCATGCCGGTCAACCGGCTGAAGTTGCTCGCCTTCATGTTCGGCGCTGCGACCGCCGGGTTCACCGGGTCGATCTTCGGCGCCGTCCAGTCCGGCGCCTTCCCCGGCGACTACGACGTCGGGCTGCTGATCACGATCTACGCGATCGTGATCCTCGGCGGCCTCGGCAGCATCGGAGGCGTGGTGATCGGAGCGCTGATCGTGAACGGCGCCCCGGAGCTGCTCCGCTCCTCAGCGAACGCGCGTTTCCTCTTCTACGGCGTGCTCGTGCTCGCGCTGTTGATCGCGATGCGCCCGTGGTACCGGCCGGTGGTCGTGCTGCTGGGAACGGTCGCGTTCGGCGCGGTCGTCCACGCGATCGCGGGCGCGGCCTGGTCGCGCGGTACCGCGGGCCACATCGAGGGCGGCGGGGCGCTCGGGCGGGCGCTCGAGCACTGGGTCCTCCTGCCGGCACACACGGGTCGGATCGCGGGATTCGCGTACTTCGCGCTGATCGTCGCCGCCCTCGTGCTGACGCTCGTCCACGGCTGGTGGCGCACGATCCTGCTCATCCCCACGCTCTACTTAGCCGCGTTCGTCTGGGAGAACAAGCTCGTCGAGCAGGTCTCGGGCGCGACCCGGCTGATCCTCCTCGGCGCGCTGCTGGTCGTGATCATGAACGTGCGGCCGTCAGGCATCTTCGGCACGTCCCGCGTGGAGATCGTCTGAGCCATGGCACTGCTCGAGCTACGCGCCGTCTCGAAGTCGTTTGGGGGCCTGCAGGTCGTGGACGGCCTCAGCCTGCACGTCGACGAAGGAGAGATCGTGAGCCTGATCGGCCCGAACGGGGCCGGCAAGACGACCGTGTTCAACCTGATCACCGGGATCTTCCGTCCCGACGCAGGCGAGATCGTCTTCGACGGACAACGGGTCTCCGGGCTTCCGCCCCACAAGATCACGCAACGCGGGATCGCCCGCACCTTCCAGACGCTGCGCCTGTTCCTGAACATGACCGTGCTGGAGAACGTCATGGCCGCCGCCTATGGCCACACGAGAGCCTCGGTGCTCGAGGCCATGCTCCAGCTCCCACGCTCGCGGCGAGAGGAGAGGCGCATCCGGGAGCTGGCCGAGGAGAAGCTCGCGTTCTTCGGCCAGCGCCTCGCCGGCTACCGCCACGACCAGTTCGCCTACAGCCTCTCGTACGCCAACCGGCGGCGACTCGAGATCGCACGTGCGATGTCGACGAACGCGCGCCTGCTCCTCCTCGACGAGCCGGCTGCCGGAATGAACCCGCACGAGACGCACGAGATGACAGAGCTGATCGGCAGGCTGCGCGACCAGGCGGGCTACTCAATCCTCGTGATCGAGCATGACATGCACGTCGTCGAGGGCATCTCCGACCGCGTGGTCGCCCTCGACCACGGGGTCAAGATCGCGGAAGGCTCGTTCGAAGAGGTGGCCACGCACCCGCTCGTGATCGAGGCGTATCTTGGCGTTCGCGCGGAGAGGGAGGCCGTCTGATGCTCCTCCGGCTCGAGGACGTCAACACGTACTACGGCCAGATCCACATCCTGCAGGGCGTCTCGCTCGAGATCGGCGAGGGCGAGCTCGTGTGTCTCCTGGGCGGGAACGCCTCCGGCAAGTCGACGACGCTGAAGACCACGCTCGGGACCGTCCGCCCACGGAGCGGCCGCGTCGTCTTCGCCGGCGAGGACGTCACCGAACGGGCGACGAGCTACCGGATCGCGAAGGGGATGGCGATCGTCCCGGAGAACCGGCGCCTTTTCGCGCCGATGACCGTCTACGAGAATCTCGAGATGGGCTCGTACCTGAACAGGAACGGGTTCAAGGACAACCTCGCCCGCGTCTACGACCTCTTCCCGCTTTTGAAGGAGCGGCGACGCCAGCTCGCCGGCACGCTCTCCGGCGGCGAACAGCAGATGGTGGCGATGGGCCGTGCCCTGATGTCGCACCCGAAGCTGCTGTTGATGGACGAGCCCTCGATGGGGCTCGCGCCAATCCTCGTCGAGCGCAACTTCGAGATCATCCAGCAGGTACACGAGTCCGGGGTCGCGGTCCTCGTCGTGGAGCAAAACGCCAACGTCTCCCTGTCGATCGCGGACCGCGGCTACGTTCTCCAGACCGGACGGATCGTTCTCTCGGGCAAGGCTTCATCGTTGCTTCAGCACGAGGACCTGCGGAAGGCCTACCTTGGCCGCTAGCGTCGACTCCTTGCCGTCACGGGTCCGGCACCGGTTCCCGGTCTTCGAACAGCGGGTCTACATCAACAGCTGCTCGCAGGGCGCGCTCTCCGACGCCGTGCGAGACGCCTATGCGAAGTACCTGGACGACTGGGACGAGCACGGCGCGCCCTGGGACTACTGGGTCGGGCGGCTGGAAGCCGTGCGGGCCGCCGTCGCCTCGCTCGTGAACGCGGGCGAGGACACGATCGCCGTCACCACGTCGGTCTCGGCCGGCGTGAGCGCCCTCGCCAGCGGCCTGCGCTTCGACCAGGGCCGGGACACCGTCGTCGTCAGCGACTTCGAGTTCCCGACGATCGGCCAGCTCTGGCACGCACAGGAGCGGCGGGGGATCCGCGTCGTCCACGTCCCGGCCGAGGCCGACGGGACGATCCCGCTGGAGCGCTTCGCGGATGCGATCGACGAGCGGACTGCGCTCGTGGCGACGACGCATGTCTGCTTCCGCAACGGCGGCCGACTCGACGTGGAAGGCATCGCCCGCATCGCACACGAGCGAGGGGCTCTGGTGCTCGTGGACGCGTACCAGACGGTCGGCTCCCTCCCGATCGACGTGCGCGCGCTCGGGTGCGACTTCCTCGTGGCAGGCGTGCTGAAGTATCTGCTCAGCTCGGCGGGGCTCGCCTTTCTGTACTGCCGGCGCGAGCTCGTCGAGACGATCGAGCCGACCGCGACCGGCTGGTTCGCAGATCGCGACATCTTCGAGATGGACATCCACGACTACTCGCCGGCGCCGACGGCGCGGCGATTCGAGGCGGGCACGCCGCCAGTGCCGTCGACCTACGCGGCGATCGCCGGTATCGAGCTGATGCAGGAAATCGGGATCGCCGAGACCGAGGCGCACGTGCGGGAGCTGAACGCGCTGCTTCGCGAGGGCCTCGACGACCTCGGCGCCCGCGTCGTCACGCCGCGCGAAGCAGAGCTCAGTGGAGCGCTCGTCTGCATCGCCTCGACGGACGTGGACGCACTGGTCGCGGCGCTCGCCGACGAGGGCGTCGTCACGTCCTCGCGCGACGACAACCTGCGGCTCTCGGCCCATTGCTACAACACCGCCGAGGACGTGCAGACTGTCCTGGACGTGCTCGCCGCGAACCGGCAGCTGCTGGCCTAGGAGGGTTTGACGGAACTCCGCTCGTCGCCGGGGCGCGATGCTCGTTCCGAGGCAAGGACGCAGGGAGCGTTCGTACCTGGAAGGTACGGGCGCGACTGAGGACGCAGCATCGGGGCGAGTAGCGCGTTCCGGCGGCGCAGTCGGTGTTTCGTCGAACCCTCCCAGCTAGAAGATCTTCGAGGGCAGGCCCGAGAGCGGAACGCCGCCGTCGGGGGCGACGAGCCACGTCTCCTGCATGTAGAGGCAGTCGTGCCCGTTCTCGGCGATCGCGTGAGGGTGCATCGAGAAGAGCATGTTCTCGCGCAGCTCCGTGTCGACGCCCTCGCCGATCTTCGGGAACTCGATCATGGTCATCCCGATCGAGTGCCCCGTCACGTGACCGAGCTTGTAGCCGCGGTCCGCGAACCCCTTGGACACCGCGCGGTGTGCGTCGTGCGCGCTCTTCCCGGGTCGCAGCGCCTCGGTAGCCACCGCGAAGTATTCGTCGTAGGCCTCGTTCATGCGCTCGACTTCCTCGTTCGGCGTGCCGAGCGCCCGCGACACCTCGACCCAATGTCCCCCCGGTCCCGCGATCTCGAGCGAGGGAACGCAGAACTCGCCGAGGGTGGTCTCGGCCCTGGCGATCGCGAACTCGGCCCCGACGAGCACCATGTTCATGGTCAGGCGGCCGCAGCCCTCCGCCACGAACAGCTCCTCGGCCGGCGCGAGCACCTCGGCAGCGCTGCGGCCGGGCGCGTATGCCTCACGAAATTTGTGGAAGCCGGCAGTGTTGATGCGGACGCTGTCGCGGACCGACGCCAGCTCCTCCTCGCTCTTGACCGCACGTGC
>JBKPFI010000436.1:0-2624 GCA_046728775.1 Actinomycetota bacterium
TTCCCGGTCGAGCTCGACGTGCTCGATGGCCGCTTCCCGCCACAGGTCGAGGCGACCGCCTACTTCGTGGCCTGCGAGGGACTGGCGAACGTCGCCAAGCATGCCCGGGCCTCCAGCGCCTCGATCTCGATCGCCCGGCGCGACGGCATGCTGGCGGTCGAGATCGCGGACGACGGCGTAGGTGGGGCGCGCCCGCTCGACCGCTCCGGGTTGAGCGGCCTTGCCGACCGCGTCGAGGCCCTCGGCGGGCGGCTGCGGGTGCAAAGCCCGTCGGGCGCGGGGACGCGGGTGGTGGCGGAGATCCCGTGCGCGTCGTAGTCGCTGAGGACTCGACACTCTTCCGCGAAGGGCTCGTGCGCGTGCTCGCCGAGGCCGAGGTCGAGGTTGTCGGTGAGGCTCGGAACGCGCACGAGCTGCGCACCTTCGTCGAGCGGGAGCGGCCGGACGTCGCGATCGTCGACGTGCGGATGCCGCCGACTCAGACCGACGAGGGCACGCGAACGGCGAAGGAGCTCAAGGCCGGGCAGCCCGAGCTCGGCATCCTCGTCCTCTCACAGGTCGTCGAGACGAAGCACGCGCTCGACCTCTTCAGCGAGTGGCCCGAGGGCTTCGGCTACCTGCTCAAGGACCGCGTCTCCAACATCGACGACTTCGTGGACGCCGTGCGACGCGTGGCCGCGGGCGGGACCGCAATCGACCCCGAGGTCGTCGGCCAGCTGATGGGCCGGCGGCGGGAGCGCGACCCGCTGGAGGAGCTGAGCCCGCGCGAGCGGGAGGTGCTGAGCCTGATGGCCGAGGGCCTCTCGAACCGCGGCATCTGCGACCGCCTCTTCCTCAGCCCGAAGACCGTCGAGTCGCATGTGAACTCGATCTTCACCAAGCTGCGCCTGGCGCCCGCTCCGGACGACCACCGCCGGGTGCTCGCCGTGCTCGCCTTCCTCCGGGCCTAGCTCCCCCGACGCCGGCTTCGGGGAGGCCCCCGAGCTTTCCGGCCAGAAAGACCGGGGCAAGCCGCGAGGCACGTCCAAGGCCCGCCCGGTTATCGGCGGAGCCGCTCCTTCCTAGCGTCGGTCACGGGATCGACGCAAGAAAGGAGGTGACGAAAATGCTGCATACGACGACAATTCGCCGGCTGCTTGCGGTCGGCCTCGTGGCCGGAGCTCTCGCGGCTGTCGCCCCGGCGACCGGCCTCGCGGCGAACCCCGGCGGCGGCCACGGCCCCGTCGGCGCAAGCCGATGTGTCGTGTCGCTCCGACTCAGCGCACGGAAAGCCCGAAAGGGTTTTCCGTGCTGGCACGAACGCGGTCAGGCACTCATCAGCTCCCTGAGCAGTGCCCGCGCCCGCTCGAGCGACGCAACGTTTCCCTTCGCTTCCAGCAGCCGAATCGCCCGCTCGGCCGGCTCGATACCCGCCCGCGCGCGCCCCGAGATGGTCGCGACCTCCGCGGCGTCGAGCAGGACGTGGGCGTGCTGGGTGACGGCGTCCGTCCCGGCCGCGATCTCGACCGCCTTCCGCGACAGCGTCTGCGCTCGCTCGAGCGCTCCCTCTCGCGCAAGGACCTTCGCCCGTAGCGCTCGCCATGAGAACTGGGCGCTTGCATCATCGCTCGCCGCGGAGCGTTCCGCGACCGCGGCCCAGCGCGCGGCCTGCTCGAACTTGCCCTGACGGTAGAGCGCCTCGCCCAGCTGCGCACCCTGGGTTGCGAGGCGAGCCTGCTCGCCCCAGGATTCCAGGCGCCCGCAACTCTTGTCGAGGAGGCGCTCCGCCTCGGAGTATTCGCCCGCAAGGACCTCGATGTCGGCGGCGATTGGCGCGTAGTTCGCCCAGATCTTGTCGACCCAGTCGAGCTCCTCGTAGGTGGCCAGCGCCCGCGACGCGAGTGACCGCGCTGTGTCGAAGCGCCCTGCCATCGCCTCGAGCCCCGCCTGAAACACGATCACGTGCGCCTCGCCGCCTCGATCCGCGTGCTCGAGCAGCACGCTGCAGCGCCGTAGCCCGTCCGCGACGGGAAGCGGCCCGAAGTAGAGGCTGACGGCCAGCTCCTGCAGGCACGGGGTGAGCGGCCAACCGGCGCGGGCGTAGTAACCCATCGCGCGCTCCGCCGCCTCGGCGGACTCGCGGTAGCGGCAGTGGAGGCCGCCGTGAACCCACGCGAGCATGTCCCAGATCACGCCGAGCGTGCGGTCGTCTTCTGCTCTCTCGAGAACCGGTATCGCCTGCGCCGTCAGCGAGAGAAGGTCGTCGCCGCCACCTTCAGGCTCGCGAAAGAGCCTGAGGTACGCGAGCTCGACGCGCGCCCGCAGCTCGGCCCTCCGATCGTCTGCCCACACCGCCGCTTCGAGCGCCTTGCCCAGCGCATCTTCGACCGCACGAAGGTCACCGGCTCTCCAGTGGACCAGGCCGAGCTCGGTCAGCAGGTCGCGGCGCGCCACGTCCTCGATCTCGAGGAGCGACGACGCGCGGGTGAGCAGGTTCGACGCTGCGTGCGTGTCACCGCTCTTTGCTGCGCGCAGGCCGCCAGCCGCCAGGCGCCCACCGGCATCGGCGGCAAGCTGGCGCGTCTCGGCGTCGGGGGGCCCGAGCTCGGCCAGATATCGATACGCCTGCTCCAGGTGGAAGCCGA
>JBKPFI010000005.1:0-1734 GCA_046728775.1 Actinomycetota bacterium
GAGCAAAGGCGATGGTCGTCCACGCACCTGAGGGCGGGCCGTACTACCAGGCGCCCGGCGCCCTCGGCACCTTCGACGGGATCTGGCACGCGGAGGGGCCGCCCTGCGTGACGATCCGCCGCGAGGACGCCCGCAAGCTCCACGGGCGCGTCCGTGTGGTGCTGCGCGCGCCCCGCACGCCTGCCGAGGGAGCGAACGTCGTCGAGGAGCCGGTGCCCGTTGACGGCTGGCGGCTCGAGGAGGCGTACGTCGAGCTCGAGGACGGGACGCGCTTCGAGTGCGCCTCGTTCGGCGGCGTCCCCGAGACCGGCTCGGGCGGCGTCGAGGGTGAGCTGGTCGCGGTCGGCCGCGGCGGGCGCAGGCAGCTCGACCGCGTCGAACTCGCCGGCAAGGTCGCGCGGGTCGATTGGCAGGTCGCGCGGCTCTGGCCCTACCACGTAGGGCTCGAGCTCGGTCTGCGAGGAGCGAAGGCGATGGTCGTCTACGCACCCGAGGGCGGGCCGTACTACCAGGCTCCCGGCGCGCTGGGCACCTTCGACGGGATCTGGCACGCCGAGGGGCCGCCGTGCGTGACGATCCGCCGCGAGGACGCCCGCAAGCTCCACGGGCGCGTCCGGGTGGTGCTGCGGGCGCCCCGCACGCCTGCCGAGGGAGCGAACGTCGTCGGCGAGCTGCGGGGACGGCTGCGCGGCGCGCCGGCGATCGTCGCCGGGCACCACGACGGCTGGTTCGGCGCCGCGTTCGACGACGCGACCGGCGTCGCGGTCACGCTCGAGCTCGCGCGCGCCTTCACGGAGGCAGGTCTCCGCCCGCCGCGCACGATCGCTTTCGTCTCGCACACCGCCGAGGAGTACGGCATCGCCGAGTCGGCGTACGACTGGTGCTACGGCGCCTGGTACCAGGTCGTCGCCGAGCACCGCGAGTGGGCGACCGGCTCGCCGTTCTACCTCAACATCGAGGGCTCCGGCCGCCCCGACGTCTTCACGCTCGACGCACCGCCGGAGCTCGGGCGCTGGGTACGCCGCCACTGTCGCGCCGCGCGCCGCGACGGGCGGCTCCCGCACGGCTGGAAGCTCGGCCGCCCGAACACGTGGACGGAGGTCTGGCCGTTTCTCGCCGCCGGCATTCCCGGGATCAACGTCTCGTCTTTCACCTCCGAGTTCGACCGCACCGAGTACCACACGCAGTACGACACCGCCGAGAAGGTCGACTTCGAGTACCTCGCGAAGCTGACGGAGGTCTGCGCGCGGCTGCTGCTCGACGAGCCGGCGCTCGATTTCGCCGCGCGGGCGCGAGAGCTGCGCAGGTTCGGCCTGGAGCTGCCCGGCGTCGACCCGGCCGACGCTCGGAGGCGCTTCACCGCCCTCGCCCGCGGCCTGCACGGCCTCGATGCGATCGACGCGCCCCGTTACCCGCACGAGCAGACCGCGAGCGACGTCGAGCTCATCGAGCAGGCGCTGGCGGACCTCGACAACGCGGCCCGCCCGCTCTCGCGGGTCGGTCTCAACTGGCTCTGCGCCGACCTCTCGCACGAGGCGTTCAGGCGAGAGCGCGCCCGGCGGGGCCGCCGCGCACCGAGAGCGTGCTGGGCTGCGCAGGGCGACCCCGACCCGGGCCCCGACCTCTGGCGCGAGCTCGCCTCGCTCCGCGGGGAGCCGGGAGCGCGCCTGCCGGGCCCCTGGCTCGAGCGAAGCCTGTGCCGCCACCTCGAGCGCTCGCGCCTCGAGCTGGAGC
>JBKPFI010000127.1:0-3086 GCA_046728775.1 Actinomycetota bacterium
CGCGAAGCGCTTCCTGCAGCTGCTCCGGCAGACGGTCGTCGAGCTGGGAATCTCGGACGCCGAGATGGAGAAGGGCTCGCTGCGCTTCGACGTCAACGTGTCCGTGCGGCCGGAGGGATCGGACGAGCTCCGCACGCGCACCGAGCTGAAGAACATGAATTCGTTCAACTTCGCCGCGAAGGGAATCGAACGCGAGGTACGGCGGCAGATCGAGATCTACGAAGCGGGCGGACAGGTCGAGCAGGAGACGTTGCACTTCGACCCGGGCAACGAGTCCGCGCCGCCGCTCCGCTCGAAGGAGGAGGCGCAGGACTACCGCTACTTCCCCGAGCCGGACCTCGTGCCGCTCGAGCCGGAGCGCGAGCTGGTCGAGCGGCTGCGTGGGGAGCTGCACGAGTTGCCGTCAGCTCGGATCCGGCGGCTCGAGGTGGAGGTCGGCTTCCCCCTCGCCGAAGGGCTCGTGACGAGCGGGCGCGACGAGCTCTATTCGCGGATCCCGGGCGAGCGGGCCGCGGTCGCGAACGTGGTGATGAACGAGCTGGCCGCGCTCGGCCTCGACCCGGCCGCCGTGAATGCGGAGGAGCTCGGGAAGGTAATCGAGCGGCGGGCGGAGATCCCGCGGGCGGCGTTCTCCGAGGCGCTCGCGGCGAGCGCGTCGCCCGGCTTCTCGGCGGAGGGCTATCTCGCCGAGGCGGCGATCGCGGACGTGTCCGAGCTCGACCCGGTGATCGAGCGGATCCTGAGCGCAAATGAGCAGCAGGTCGAGGCGTACCGCGGCGGCAAGGAGGGCGTACTCGGCTTCTTCGTTGGTCAGGTGATGAAGGAGACGGGCGGCAAGGCCAATCCGAAGGTCGTGAACGAGCGCCTCCGCGAGAAGCTGCGCGCCTAGCCGCTGCCGAAGTCCGCAAGCGAGACGCCCGAGCGCGAGCTGCCGGGCCGGACGCGCACCGAGGGCCGGGACCCATCCCCAACCCCCTCCCACCCATAGGGGGGAGTGAGCGACGGTAGCGGCGAAATGCGCACGAGGGTGTGACGGCTTCGTGCCGAATGTGTGATTTCTGCGGTCGGCGTGGGGGCGCCGTGCTCGAAAGCGAGGAACGCATGCGTCAACGGGGTTTTAGCCTTCGACGGGGGCGGGAACCCGAGGCCCGTGGAGGAGCCGCCCGGGCCCCGGAGAGACCGCTTGGCCCGCCTGGCCGGGCGTGGCCGCGAGGAGACGACGCCCGCAGTGGTCCACTTCGGCGTCCTCGGCGCCGTGGGACTGCTGGTCGCGGTGATCCTCGCGATCACGCTCGTTCTCTGGGCGATTCTCCGCTAGCCGGCGACCACCCGGCCACCGCGAAGACCAGACAGGCACAGGCCGGTCGCCTTCCAATCACCGCCCTCGCACTGGCCGTGGCCGCCCTCGTGCTCGCCCCGAGCGCGGCCGCTCGTGACGCCGGCATCGCCGCGCTCCAGGTCGCGCTCCGCGCGCGGGGCTACTACGCCGGCTCGATCGACGGGCTCAAGGGACCGCGGACGACGAGCGCGATCAAGCGCTTCCAGCGCCGCGCCGGCCTCACGCCCGACGGCATCCCGGGCACGCGGACGCGCAGGGCCCTCGGCCGCTACGGCAGCCATCTCCTCGGCAGCCGCCCACTGGCCGGCGGCGCGAGCGGCTGGGACGTCGCCGCGCTTCAGTTCCTCCTCGCGTGGCACGGCTTCCCCTCTGCGGCGGTCGACGGCTACCTCGGCTGGCGCGCCGAGCGTGCGCTGCGGCGCTTCCAGCGCTGGGCCGGCCTGATCCCCGACGGCGTTGCCGGCGCGCAGACCCTCACCGCGCTGCGCCGGCCTCCCGCCCGCTGCCCGACGGCCCTCGCCTGGCCCGTCATGGGCGCGATCACGTCTCCCTTCGGACCGCGGGGCACGTGGTTCCATGCCGGGATCGACATCGCCGCGCCGCTCGGCACGCCGGTGACGGCCGCCGCTCCGGGCCGCGTCGTCTTCGCCGGCAGGTACGACGGGTGGGGGAAGCTCGTCGTCGTCGCCCACACCGGGCGCCTGCGAACGCTCTACGCCCACCTCTCGACGATCGGCGCGTCGCTGCAGCAGACCATCGGCACCGGCATGACGATCGGCACGGTCGGGGCGACGGGCGAGGCGACCGGGCCGCACCTCCATCTCGAGGTCCGGCTCCGCGGAGCCGCGGTCGACCCACGCGGCTGCCTGCCGTGACTCACGGCCGCCGCTGGCGCTACCCTCGGGTCGTGGCGGAGAAGCGATACCTGATGACCCCCGGCCCGACGCCGGCACCCCCGGAGGTGCTGGCGGCCGTCGGCCGGCCGGTCATCCACCACCGCGGGCCCGACTACCGGCAGCTGTACGCGGACTCGCTCGCCCGCCTGCGCGAGGTCTTCCGCACGGAGCGGGAGGTCCTGCTCTTCGGCGGTTCCGGGAGCGGCGCGATGGAGTCCGCGGTCGCGAACCTCTGCTCGCCGGGCGATCGCGTGCTCGTCGTCTCCTCGGGGTACTTCGGCGAGCGCTGGGCCGCGATCGCGCGTGCGTACGGCGCGGACCTCGACCACCTGAGGTATGCGTGGGGCGAGATTCCCTCCGTCGGCGACGTGGCCGCGCGGCTCCACGAGCGCGGGTCAGCCGTGGTCTTCTTCACGCACTCGGAGACCTCGACGGGTGTCGTCATCGACCCGCAGCCCTTCGCCGCGGCCGCTCGCGAGGCCGGCGCGCTCAGCGTGATCGACGCCGTCTCGAGCCTCGGCGCGGTTCCGCTCGAGACCGATGCGTGGGGCCTCGACGTCGTCGCCTCGGGTGCCCAGAAGGCGCTGATGACACCGCCCGGACTCGCGATGGTCGCTGCGTCGGAGGCCGCCTGGCAGCGCAGCCTGTCCGCGACGTCGCCCCGCTACTACTGGGACTGGGAGCGCACGCGCAAGGGCCAGGCGACGCTAGATGCTCCGGTCACCCCGCCGGTCTCGCTCGTCGCGGGCCTCGACGTGGCCCTGCAGATGCTGCTCGAGGAGGGGCTGGAAACGGCGTTCGACCGGCACCGACGCCTCGGCCGCGCCTGCCGTGAGGGGCTGAAGGCGATG
>JBKPFI010000199.1:0-8843 GCA_046728775.1 Actinomycetota bacterium
TGCTCGTCGTGCCCGCGGCCGCGCTCGTTGCCTCCGTTTGCGTGCTCAGGCCCCTTGCTCTTCGATGACTTCGACTTCTCGTGGTTGGGGCGCGGCTCGAACGGCGGCGGCGGCGGCGCGGGCTTGGGAATCGTCACCGTCGGAGGCGGTGGCGGAGGTGGGGGTGGAGGCGGAGGAGGCGGAGGAGGCGGCGGTGCAGCAGGCGGAGGCGGGGGTGGCGGAGGAGGCGGAGGCGGGGGAGGCGGCGGCGGGGGAGGAGGCGGCGGTGCCGCGGGCGGTGGAGGGGTCGCGCCGGGCGCTCCGGGCCGGCTCGCGCCGCCGTTCGAGGGCTGTGCGCTACGCCCCTGGGAAGAGGAGGACGGCGTGAACGCCGAGGCGGTAGGCGTGCCGGCGGCGGGCACCGAGCTCGCGACGACTGCGCCGGCGGTCGGGAGCGACGCCTTCGTCCCGTGCCGGCGGGGCTTCGGCGCAGCCAGCGGGGCGGCGGGCACCACGGTCCGCGAGCCGCCGACGGCGAGCGGAAGCGACTCCGGCGGCGAGTCCGAGCCGAGCGTCACGACCGTGGGCAGCGTCACGGCAGCCGCCAACGCCGTCCCGGCGACTGCTGCGGCGGCAATGATTGTGAGGCTTCTGCTCACACGCTCCCCTGTTTTTGCCGATCCACTGAAGCATGGTATCGGCGGCTTCAGCGGTCAACCTGAGTTGTGGCGCCTAAATTGTCGCCCATGAGCTTCAAGCTCAAGCTCGTTGCGTACTTCCTGCTCGTCTCGCTGCTGCCGCTCGCTGCTGCGGGTTGGGGCCTGCACGCGGTCTCCAGCCGCAGCGAGACGAGGCGCGTCGACGCCCGGTTGGAAGCCGGCTTACGCTCCGTTTCAGCCTCGTACAGGGCCGACGTCGGCGCGGCGAGCGTGCGCGCGAGGGAGCTCGCGACGAACCGTGAGTTCCAGGACGCGCTGCAGCGCCGCGACACGCCGAAGCTGAACCGCATGCTCGCACAGGAGCGGGGCGTCCGGCTCGAGGCGCCCGGAATGGCGCTCGGGCCCCCGCTGATCGGGCGGGGGACGGAGGTTGACGTTGCCAGCGGGGGCGCGATCGTCGGCACGCTCGTCGCAGGCGTGCCGCTCGAGTCGCGCTCGCTCGCCCGGCTGCGGGACCTGTCCGGCCTCGACCCGGACGACGAGCTCGTTGTCCTCGAGCATGGCCGCGTCTCCGCAGGCCCGAACGCACTCCGGGGCGCGCAGCTACCGGCCCCGTCCCGCGCGGGCACCGTCTCGGTGAACGGGGATCGCTATCGCGCCCTTGCAGCGAGCCCGCAAGAGGCTTCCGGTGAGCCGGCCCTGGCCTTGCTCGCGCCCCAGGCGGAGATCGACCACGCCGTCTGGGCGGCCGACAAGCGGCTGCTGATCGGCCTGCTCGTCTCGCTCATCCTGATCTGCGTCGTCGCGTACGCCGTCGGGCGGTCGATCGTCGCCTCGCTCGGACGCCTCGTCGACGCGGCCAACGCGATCGCGCACGGGCGGCTCGACCGGCGGGTCGAGGTCGACGGCCGGGACGAGTTCGGCCGCCTCGGGCTCGCGTTCAACGACATGGCCGATCAGCTCGAGGCACGCCTTGCGGAGCTCGACACCGAGCGCGGCCGCCAGCGGGAGGCGACCGTCCGCTTCGGCGAGGCGCTGGCCGCGACGCACGACGTCGACCAGCTGTTGCGCGTGATCGTCGAGACGGTCGTGGAGTCGACCGGCGCGAGCGGCGGCCTCGTGGTCGGCCTCGGCGGAGAGGTCGTCCAGTCCGGGACGCTGTCGCCGCGCGGAGAGACCTTCGAGCTGCCGCTCACCGCGGGACGCCAGAGCTTCGGCACGTTGACGCTGTCGGGCAAGAGCTTCACCGTCGAGCAGCGGCGCACCGCCGCCACCCTCGTCGCGCATGCGGCGATCGCGCTCGAGAACGCGCGCCTCCACCGGATCGTCACGCGCCAGGCGCTCGTGGACATGCTCACCGGTCTTGCCAACCGTCGCCACTGCGAGGAGGGGCTCACGAGCGAGCTGATGCGCGCGGAGCGGTTCGGCGGCGCGGTCGCCTTCGTACTCGCCGACCTCGACAACTTCAAGTCGATCAACGACCGCTTCGGGCATCCGGTCGGCGACGGCGTGCTCGTCGAGTTCGCGGAGACGCTGCGGGAGTGCGTGCGCGAGATCGACCTCCCTGCCCGCTGGGGCGGCGAGGAGTTCGCGATCGTCCTGCCCGGCACCGACCTCGACGGGGCCGCGCACCTGGCCGAGCGGGCACGTCTCGCCCTCGAGCAGCGCACGATCCTCGCGCCCGACGGCACGCGTATCCACGTCACCGTCAGCCTCGGCGTCGCGTCGTTTCCCGAAGCCGCGCGCGGCGACGGGCTCGTGGCGGCGGCCGATGGCGCGCTCTACGAGGCCAAGCGCTCGGGCAAGAACCGCGTTGTGACCGCCAGGCCCCGCGCTCGCCAGGCCTAAGTCCGACGGTCGGCTCGACTCGTTACAATCCTGCGCTTGCCCAACGACCCGTCGGGAGGAAAGACGTCGGTGGAGACTTCATCGCTGTTTGCACAGGTAATTCAGGACCACCTCGAGCTGAAGCAGAAGAATTCGGAGCTCGAGGACGAGCTACCGCTCGAGCGTTACAAGACCGAGGATCCTTTCGAGAATCACCCGCTCTTCAAGACCGAGGAGCAGGCCCGCATCGAGGAGACGATGGACGGCGACGAGCCCGCCATCGCGGCCGAGCGGGTGCCGCTCGCCTGGCCCACGGAAGAGAACGTGGCCGAGGACGAGGGCCTCTGGAGCCGCTCGCGCGACTTCGACTGGGGCGACTAGTCCGATTCACCTAGGCTCTCGGTTTCCGTCCAACGACCAGGGAGGGACCGAGATGAGGAGACTTCAGCTCGTCGCGCTAGGCGCGGCGCTCGCCTACTTCTTCGACCCGGACAACGGCAAGCGCCGCCGGAAGGTCGCCGTCCAGCGGCTCGCCGGCGCCTCCCGCCGCCACGGCAAGGAGCTCAGGCGCGGCGCCACCACGCAGGTGAGGGCGATTAAGGCGAAGGCGACGCACCTGCGCGAGGTGCCGAAGCCGCAGCCGGACGACGTCACGCTGGCGCACAAGGTCGAGAGCGAGATCTTCCGCCATGTCGAGGTGCCGAAGGGCAAGATCAACGTCAACGCCGAGAACGGCAAGGTCGTCCTCCGCGGCGAGGTCGACTCCGCCGAGATGATCGAGGAGCTGGTCGGCCAGGCGCGGAAGGTCCAGGGCGTCCAGGACGTCGAGAATCTGCTCCACACGCCGGGCCAGTCGGCGCCGATGCACCAGTAGCGTCGGGCCAGGCGACTACATTGGCTTCCTTGGACGGGAAGCGCGAGACCGAGGAACGGTGCCTGCGCTGCGGCGCGGCGATGGAGTGGCGTCACCAGACCTGGCAGTGCGCCCACTGCGGCTTGAAGCTCGGCTGCTGTGAGGGCGAGCCGCAATCCTGCACAGCCCCGAGGCGGCGCTTGCGCTGCCGCTGAGAGCGCGTGCTGGCTTTGCCAGCGCGCGCGTCGTCGCGCGGCGCGATAATCGCTGCGCCGGTGTCGTTGCAGGAGCGCACCTCTGCGGAACGGGTCGTCGACGCCCAGCCGGGCGCCGCCCCCGCGGTGCGGCTCGTGGGGCTCCGCAAGACGTACGGGGAGGTCGTCGCCGTCGACTCCGTCGAACTCGAGATCGAGGCGGGCGAGTTCTTCACGCTGCTCGGGCCCTCCGGCTCGGGCAAGACGACGACGCTGCGGCTGATCGCCGGCTTCGAGCGGCCGGACGAGGGCCGCGTCGAGCTCGCGGGTCGCGACGTCTCCGACGTGCCGCCCTACGCGCGCGACGTGAACACCGTCTTCCAGGACTACGCGCTGTTCCCGCATATGACCGTGGCCGAGAACGTCGCCTACGGGCTGCGCGTAAAGGGCGTGCCGCGCCGGCACCGCGAGGGGCGCGTGGAGGAGGTCCTGCGCCGGATGCGCCTGCCCGGCCTGGGCAAGCGCAAGCCCGTTCAGCTGTCGGGCGGCCAGCGCCAGCGGGTCGCGCTCGCCCGCGCGCTCGTCAACCGGCCGGAGGTGCTGCTGCTGGACGAGCCGCTCGGGGCGCTCGACCTGAAGCTCCGCCAGGAGATGCAGCTGTTCCTGAAGAGCCTGCAGCGCGACCTCGGCATCACCTTCGTCTACGTGACGCACGACCAGGACGAGGCGCTGACGATGAGCGACCGCCTGGCCGTCTTCAACCACGGACGAATCGAGCAGGTCGGCTCGCCCGCGGAGGTCTACGAGCGGCCGGAGAGCGCCTTCGTCGCGGGCTTCGTGGGCGTCTCGAACGAGCTCGAGCGCGACGGCCGCCGCTACTCGGTCCGCCCGGAGAAGATCCACCTCGGCGACGCGGACGCGGCTCTCACGAACGGCATGCACGCCGAGAGGGGGCGGATCAGCGAGGTCGTATACGCCGGCATGGTGACGCGCTTCGTGGTTGCACTCGACCGCGGCGGCGAGCTCCAGGTCGTCCGGCAGAACCTCGAGACCTCGTCGGCCGAAGCGCTTGACGCCAAGGGCCGCGCGGTTCTCCTCGAGTGGCGCCCCGAGCACCAGCTCGAGATCGACAAGGCGGGCGAAACGGAAGGAGAGAGATGACGAAGGAACACAGGCGCCTCTTTGCGTGGGGCGCGTTCGCGCTCCTCGTCGGAGCACTGGCGGTCGCCGCCGCCGGCTGCGGCGGCGGCAGCAGCAAGGAAAGCGGCGGGGGCTCGAGCACGAACGGCCTGAACCTTCCGACCGCGATCGGCAAGGGCGAGGGAGCCCTGAACCTGATCGAGTGGCCCTACTACTCCGACCCGTCATTTGCGAAGAAATTCGAGTCGCAGACCGGCTGCAAGATCCATCGCAAGGACGCGGGCTCCTCGAACCAGATGGTCGCCCTGATGCGCGCGGGCGGCGGCGGTGGGGGCGGGCAGTGGGATCTCGTCTCGGCCTCCGGCGACGCGAGCCTTCGGCTCATCACGGGCGGCGACGTCCAGCCCGTCAACGTCGACCTGATCCCCTCGTGGAAGAACTTCAACCCGATCTTCAAGGGGCCCGCGCACAACACGGTGAACGGCGTCCACTACGGCGTCTCGCTGCAGTGGGGCCCGAACGTCCTTCTCTACCGCACCGACAAGATCACGACGCCGATCGACAACTGGGGCGCGCTCTACGACCCGAAGTACAAGGGCCAGATCACGATCCCGAACAACCCGATCCAGATCGCCGACGCGGCCTTCTACCTCATGCACTCAAAGCCGGACCTGGGCATCAAGGACCCATACGAGCTGAACAAGAAGCAGTTCGACGCGACCGTCGCGCTGCTCAAGCAGCAGCGGCCGCTCGTCAAGCTCTACTGGAACTACGACACCGACGGACGAGCCGCCTTCGCCAACGGCGACGTCAGCCTCGGCGCGATCTGGCCGGTCGACACGCTTGCGCTGCAGGCAAAGAACGTGCCGGTCAAGGAGATCATCCCGAAGGAAGGCGCCACGGGCTGGGCCGACACGTGGATGCTCGCCAAGAAGGCACCGCACCCGAATTGCGCCTACAAGTGGATGAAGTATGTCACCACCCCCCAGGTGCAGGCGCAGCAGGCGCTCGTCTTCGGCGAGACGCCGGTCAATCCGCACGCTTGCCCGTTCATGAACAAGATCCAGGCGGGCTCGTGCGCGAAGTACCACCTCAACGAACCGCTGGACTACTACGACACGATCAAGTTCTGGAAGACGCCGACGACGCACTGCAACCAAGGCAAGAACGACTGCGTGGACTACAACGCCTGGCAGAAGGCGTGGACCGAAATCACCGGCTAGGCACGCACGATGGCTGAGCTCGCAGAGGCGGGCGTTCCGCATCGGAGCGCTCGCCTTCGGCTCTCCGCCGCACTCTGGCGGCGGCCCTGGCTCAAGGTCGCGCTGCTGCTCGCGCTGCCGGTGCTGGCCTTCCTCGTGGTCTACCTCGGCTCGCTGGCGGCGCTCTTCGTCTCCTCCTTCTGGCAGGTCGATTCCTTCACCGGCAAGGTCGTCCACAACTGGACACTCGACAACTTCCGCTCGCTCTTCGAGGACAAGATCTACCGCGAGATCGCCTTCCGGACGATCTGGATGGCGGCCGCCGTGACCGTGGCCGACGCCGTTCTCGCCTTTCCGCTGGCGTACTTCATGGCGCGCCTGGCGCCCCCGCGGCTACGAACCGTGCTCTTCGTGCTCGTACTCCTGCCGCTCTGGTCGAGCTACCTCGTCCGCATCTACTCCTGGCGGCTGATCCTCGCCAAGCAGGGCGCGCTCAACTGGGCCCTCAACGGCATCGGGTTGCCAGACGCCGGCCTCGCCTACACGAACACCGCGATGTGGATCGTCTTCTCGTACGTGTGGCTGCCTTTCATGATCCTGCCCGTCTACGCGGCGCTCGAGCGGATTCCGGACAGCTACCTCGAGGCCTCCCAGGATCTCGGCGCGCGAGGGTGGCGCACGCTGCGCAGCGTGATCCTGCCGCTCGCATTGCCCGGGATCGTCGCCGGCTCGATCTTCACCTTTTCGCTCACGCTCGGCGACTTCATTACTCCGGCGCTGGTGGGCGGGGCGGGGTCGAGCTTCATCGGCAACGTCGTCGAGAACTACATCGGCGTCAACGGGAACGTGCCGTTCGCGGCGGCCTTCGCGACCGTGCCGGTCATCCTGATGGCGATCTACCTGGTGATCGCGAAGCGGTTGGGAGCGTTCGAAGCGCTGTGAGCACAGGCGGCCGCATCGCGCTCGGAGCGTGGACCGCGCTTGTGATCGCCTTCCTCTGGATTCCGATCCTGATCATCCTCGTCTACGCGTTCAACGGTTCCGTTCTGCAAACCTGGCCGATCAAGTCCTGGACATTCCACTGGTTCAGTGTCGCCTGGAACGATCACGAGGTCCGCGACTCCCTCTGGCTCTCCCTGCGTGTCGGCTTGATCGCGACCGTCGTCGCGCTCCTGCTCGGGACGGCCGCTTCGTTCGCGATCCACCGCTTCCACTTCTTCGGCCGCGAGTCGATCTCGTTCCTGCTGCTGCTGCCCCTCGCGCTCCCGGGGATCATCACCGGGATGGCGCTCAACGCGTTCTACAACTTCTCCGGGGTGCAGTTCTCGATCTGGACGATCGTGATCGGCCACGCGACCTTCTGCGTCGTGATCGTCTACAACAACGTGCTCGCCCGGCTGCGGCGGACCTCGCCTTCGCTCGTCGAGGCGTCGATGGATCTCGGTGCGGACGGGTGGCAGACGTTCCGATTCGTGATCTGGCCGGTGCTCTCGACGGCGCTGGTTGCCGGCGGGCTCCTGGCCTTCGCGCTCTCGTTCGACGAGGTGATCGTGACGACCTTCACGGCCGGGGCGCAGACGACGCTGCCGATCTTCATCCTCGACAACATCCAGCGCGGGCAGCAGCTCCCACTCGTCAACGCGGTCGTGTTCGTCGTGATCGTGCTGACCGTGATTCCGGTGATCGTCGCGCAGCGCCTGACGCAGGAGTCCGGGCTTTTGCGGAGGCGCTAGGCTCCCTCCAGGATTCGACCCGGGAGGCCTGGCATGAGCGTGACGGTTTCGCAGACGAAGAACTTTGTCGGCGGCGAGTGGGTGGACGCCGTCGAAGGCGGCACGATGGAGGTGCTCAACCCCTCGACGGGCGAGACGATCGCGGAGGTGCCGCGCGGCACGCAGGCCGACGTCGACCGGGCCGTCGAGGCGGCGAAGAAGGCGCTGCCGGGGTGGCTCGAGACCACTCCCGGCGAGCGCGCCGAGGCACTACTGAAGCTCGCTGACGCAATCGACGAGAACGCGGACGAGCTCGCGGAGCTCGAGTCGCAGAACGTCGGCAAGCCGCTGCCGGTGGCGAAGGACGAGATGCCGGTCTCCTCCGACAACATCCGCTTCTTCGCGGGCGCCGCAAGGGTGCTCGAGGGCAAGTCGGCGGGCGAGTACATGCGCGGCTACACGTCCTTCATCCGGCGCGAGCCGCTCGGGATCGTCGGTGGAATCGTGCCCTGGAACTACCCGCTGATGATGGCGGTGTGGAAGTTCGCTCCGGCGCTGGCCGCGGGGAACGTCCAGGTGCTCAAGCCCTCGGAGCAGACGCCGCTCTCGATGCTGCGCTTCGCGGAGCTCGCCGCCGACATTCTGCCGGCGGGCGTGCTGAACGTGATCACCGGCGACGGTGAGCCCGTCGGCGCAGGCATCGTGCGCCACCCGGAGGTGCGGCTGGTCTCGCTCACCGGCGACGTGGCGACCGGCAAGGAGGTCGCGCGGGCGGCCGCGGACTCGCTGAAGCGCGTCCACCTCGAGCTCGGCGGCAAGGCGCCGGTGATCGTCTTCGACGACGCCGACCCGGCCGCGGTCGCGGAGGGGATCAAGATCGCCGGCTACTGGAACTCGGGGCAGGACTGCACCGCGGCCTCACGCGTGGTGGCCGGCCAAGGGGTCTACGACAGGCTCTTGGACGAGCTCGTGCCCGCGGTCGAGTCGCTGCACGTCGGGGACCCCGCCGAGGGCGAGGACGTCGAGATGGGCCCGGTGATCTCGAAGGCGCAGCAGGAGCGCGTGCTCGGCTTCCTCGACCGAGCGAAAGGCGCAAAGGTGCTCACCGGCGGGGGCACGAACGGCGACCGTGGCTTCTTCGTCAAGCCGACTGTGGTCGCGGAAGTCGGCCAGGAGGACGAGATCGTCCAGCGCGAGGTCTTCGGGCCGGTCGTGACGGTGCAGCGGTTCGCCGACGACGACCAGGCGATCGCGTGGGCGAACGACGTCGACTACGG
>JBKPFI010000359.1:0-6992 GCA_046728775.1 Actinomycetota bacterium
AAACCTCCCGGTTTCCCCAGACCCCTTCCACCAGTCCGCTTCGCGGACGAACGCTGCGCGCTGGGCCACCTTCGATTGCTATGGCACGCTGATCGACTGGAATGGGGGGATCCGCGGGGAGCTGGCGCGCGTGTTCGGCGAGGAGCGGGCGGACGCGCTGCTGCGGCGCTACCACGGGCTCGAACCGCAGCTCGAGGCGGACGGCAAGTTGTCGTATCGCGAGGTGCTGACGGAGGCGATGCGGGGCCTCGGCGCTCCTCCCGGAGAGGAGGGCGCGCTCGCCGACTCACTGCCGCAGTGGCAGCCGTTCCCGGAGGTGCCGCGGGCGCTCGACGAGGCCAGGGCGCGCGGCTGGAAGCTCGCGATCCTCTCGAACACCGACCGCGACTTCATCGAGGCCTCGATGCAGCGGCTCGGTGTGCCCTTCGAGCTCGCGATCGTGGCCTCCGAGATCGGTTCGTACAAGCCGGCACTCCGGCACTGGCGCGCCTTCGAGGAGCGCACCGGCCGGCCGCCTGACGTCCACGTCGCGGCGAGCCTCTTGCACGACATCGCGCCCGCGAACGAGCTCGGGCTGCGCTCGATCTGGATCAACCGCCTGGGCGAACAACACGGGCCTGCCCCGACGCGCGAGCTTCCCGACCTTTCGCGGCTCGCGGAAACGCTCGACCAGCTGGCATGACGGTCGGCATCCGCAACCCCACGGTCGACGAGGCACCCGCCATCCGAGCGCTGATCGAGGAGCACGCGCTCGCTGCCTTCGGCGAGCCGGAGCTAAGCGAGGAGGAGATCCGGAGCTGGTTCACGCAGCGGAACCTGGAGTTCCGCGTCGCCGAGCGCGACGGCGCGCTCGTCGGGTACCTCGACGTCCAGCTGCAGGAGAACGGCCGCTTCCCCGCCGACATTCGCACTCTGGACGCCGCCGCTGCGGCGCGGCTCCTCGACGAGGCCGAACGGATCGGGCGCGAGCGGGGCGCGACCGTCGTACGGAGCTTCGTCCAGGGTGACGACCCTGTGCTGCGCCCGGTGCTCGAGGACGCCGGCTGGAAGCCGATCCGCTACTCGTTCCAGATGCGGATCGACCTCGACCGCGAGCTGCCGGAGGCGGTGTGGCCGAATGGGCTCGCGCCTCGCAACCCGCGTCCCGGGGAGGAGGAGCGGGTCTACGAGGCGCACCAGGACGCGTTCGCGGACCACTGGGAGCACCACCGCTACTCGTTCGAGGATTGGCGAGAGTTCAATCTTGGGAGGCACGGCTTCGATCCCTCGCTCTGGTGGCTCGTCGACGACGACGGCGAGCTCGCCGCGATCTCGCTGAACGCGTGGCACTTCTCCGGCGATCCCGAGTTCGGCTGGATCCACGTCCTGGGCGTGCGGCCGCCGTGGCGCAAGCGCGGCCTCGGGACGGCGCTGCTGCGGCACTCCTTCCGCGACTTCCAGGCGCGAGGCGCGACGCGCGTCGGCCTCGGGGTCGACGGCGAGAACACGACCGGCGCGGTCCGCCTCTACGAACAGGTCGGTATGCGTCCGGTGAGGCGGAACGACACCTACGAGAAGACGCTGTGAGCGACGTCGCGTGCGATGTCGCTTTCAGGCCGAGCCGGCCTTGCTGGCTCGGCCGTCTGCGTTGCCGGCCAGGTGCGCCGGCATTCAGGGGTGCGGCGTGAGTCGCCTCCGCGCCCGCTGCCCCGACTGCCGCACCTACACCGCGGTCGCCATCGGCCCCGGCTACGAGTGCCACGCGTGTGGGCGGGAGTTCGGCGCCGGCCTCGTGCGCGTGCCGCGGGCTTGGGGAGAGGGCGGCGAGACGATGGCCGAGGCTGCCGGCCTGCCGCTGCCGTACCCGGAGGCGGCCGTCGTCGAGGAGGAGACGCTCGACGAGCAGACGCTCGCGGTCGCAATCGACCTGCCGGAGCGGCCGCTCGTGCTCGGCGGCTGCTGCTGTGCGCACATCGGCGCGGTCGAGGCGCTCGCGGCGCGCAACGACCGGATCTCGCTCGTCTGGTTCGACGCCCACGGCGACCTCAACACGCCTGAGACCTCGCCGTCCGGGAACCTCTGGGGGATGCCGCTGCGGATCATCCTCGACTCCGGCGCGGTCGACCCGCAGGACACGATCCTGCTCGGCGCCCGCAACCTCGACCCGCCCGAGCGCGAGTTCGTCGCGTCGATCGGCCTCCGAACCGCGCCGGACGAGCTCGAACAGGCGCTGGAAGGCACCAACGGCGCGTATGTCGCGGTCGACGCCGACGCGTTCGAGCCCGGCGAGCTCCAGGCGTTCATGCCCGAGCCCGGCGGTCTGACGCTGGACGAGGTCGAGGCGCTTCTGCGGCGGGTCCGCGAGCACGGCTCGGTGCTCGGCGCCGGCTTCACCGGTCTCGCCGCCGAGCCTGCGAACGTGGAGCCGCTCGGTCGTCTGGCGAAGGCGCTCAGCCTGTAACTCCCGCGCGGGGTCACGAGTCTAAACTCGCGTAGCCCGTGTCCGAGCGGATCGACGTCTCCATCGAGCACAAGCACGCGCCGGAGGACGGCGCGCGTCCGCACCCGAACACATGCCCGCGCTGCGGCTCGCACTACCGCGAGGACGAGCTCGCGGCCCACCTCAACGTCTGCCCGCACTGCGGCCACCATTTCCCGGTGCACGCCCTCGAGCGCATCCGCCAGCTGGCAGACGAGGACAGCTTCGTGGAGGAGGCGGCGGAGCTGCGCTCCGACGACCCACTCGAGTTCTTCGACCTGCGGCCGTACACCGAACGGCTCGCGGAGGCCGAGCTCTCGACGGGCCTCGGCGAGGCGATCGTCATCGGCCGCGCCGCGATCGAGGAGCAGCCGTGCCAGCTGGCGGTGATGGAGTTCGGCTTCATGGGCGGCTCGATGGGCCGGGTCGTCGGCGAAAAGTTCACGCGGGCCTGCGAGAACGCCGCCGAACGCGCGGTGCCGCTGGTGTCGGTGACGACCACCGGCGGTGCGCGCATGCAGGAGGGGATCCTCTCCCTGATGCAGCTGCCGAAGACGGTGTGCGCAGTCGAGGACCTGCACGACGCAGGCGGAACGCTGATCAGCGTGATGGCTCACCCGACGACGGCCGGGGTGCTCGCGAGCTTTGCCAGCCTCGGCGACGTGCTGCTCGCCGAGCCGGGCGCGTTGCTCTCGTTCACCGGCCCGCGCGTCGTCCAGCAGACCACGCGCGAGAAGCTGCCCGACGACTTCGGCCTCGCCGAGTCGAACTTCCGCCACGGCCACGTCGACGCGATCGTCCCTCGACCCGAGCTGCGGCCGACGGTGGGCCAGTTGTTGCGGCTCTTCGCCGATGGCCGGTGAGGCCGAGCTCCGGCTGCGGGAGCAGCTGAGCCGCTTGCGGAGCCTGCCGTTGCTCCGCGGCGCCAGGCTCTCCGGCGAGCTCGAGCGCCTTCAGGACCAGCTCGACCGCATCGTCAGCGAGCCGAGCGACGAGGAGATCTGGCGCTCGGTCGAGCTCGCCAGGCATCCCGACCGCCCGTACACCCTGGACTACGTCGAGCGGGTCTTTGACGACTGGTTCGAGCTCCACGGCGACCAGCACCACGGCGACGACGCGGCCGTCGTGGCAGGGCTCGGGCGCTTCCGCAGCCGGACGGTCGTGGTGGTCGGCAACCAGAAGGGCCGCGACGTGAAGGAACGCACGCGCCGAAACTTCGGGATGGCGTACCCGGAGGGCTACGGCAAGGCGATGCGGGCGATGGAGCTCGCGGGCCGCCACGGCTTCCCGGTGGTGAGCCTCGTCGACATCCCGGGCGCGTACCCGGGCATCACCGCAGAGGAGCACGGCCAGGGCGGTGCGATCGCGCGGTCACAGGCGCTGATGGCGCGGCTGCCGGTTCCGATCGTCACCTGCGTGATCGGCGAGGGCGGTTCGGGTGGCGCGATCGCGACGGCGCTCGCCGACCGCGTCCTGATGCAGGAGAACGCCATCTACACGGTGATCTCGCCCGAGGGCTGTGCCGCCATTCTTTGGCGTGACGCGGGCGAGGCGCGGAAGGCCGCCGCTGCGTTCAAGCCCGACGCCGTTCATTGCCTCGAGCTGGGCGTGATCGACGCCATCGTGCCGGAGCCGGAGGGAGGCGCCCACACGGATCCAGACGAGGCCGCCCGCCTGCTCGGTGAGGCGCTGGCCGACAGCCTGGAATTGCTGGACGGGCACGCGGGCAACGAGCTCCTCCGCCGCCGGCGCGTGCGGTTTCGCACAATAGGGCAGGTCGTCGCAATGCCCTAGGAACCGCGGCTTAAGCGGCCGTTTTCCACATCTTCCACAGGCTTATCCCCCGCCCGTACACATGCCGAGGCCGGCTTGTAGCCGGCCTCGACCCTAACCCCCCGTCCGGTGGAGAAGCTTTTGAAGAAGTACGAACAGGGGTTAGGAAGTGTATTGACGCCCAGCCCCCTCCGCAAACACGCCGCGGCGTTTTCGGGCCTGCTCCGAGCGGGTAATCGTGCCTCATGCCCCGCCCGATCTGGAGCGGCACGATCTCGTTCGGCCTCGTCAGCGTGCCGGTGCGGATGTTCAGCGCGACGCAGTCGAAGGAGCTCCGTTTCCACTTCCTCGACAAGCACGATCTCCAGCCGATCGGCTACGACAAGGTGCGCCGCGACACCGGCGAGCACGTCGACGACGAGGACATCATCCGCGGCTTCGAGGTCGAGAAGGGCCAGTACGTCCCGCTCGAAGAGGAGGACCTCGACCGGCTCGACATCGAGTTGACGAAGACGATCGACATCCTCGACTTCGTCGACCTGGACGAGATCGACCCGATCTACTTCCGCAAGGCCTATTATCTCGCGCCTCAGGACGGTGCCGAGAAGCCGTACCGCTTGCTGGTGCGCGCGCTCGAGGAGACGGGCAAGGTCGCGATTGCCAAGGTCGTGATCCGCAACAAGCAGCACCTCGCCGCGGTACGGCCCGCGAATGGCGTGCTCGTGCTCGAGACGATGTACTACGCCGATGAGGTGCGCGAGCCGGAGAAGGTGGACGGGAGGGTCCAGGTGCGCAAGCCCGAGGTCGAGATGGCGAAGTCGCTGGTCGAGAACCTGAGCGGCAAGTTCGACCCGAAGAAGTACGACGACGCGTATCGCAAGGAGCTGCTCGACCTGCTGCGCGCCAAGGCCAAGGGCAAGCCGCTGCCAGAGCCCGAGGAGGAGCCGGAGGGCGAGGTCGTCGACCTGATGACGGCCCTGCGTGAGTCGGTCGACCGCACGAAGAAGAGCAGCGGCCGCAAGCGCTCGCGCTCACGCGCTAAAAAGAGCGCGTGAGCCTCCGCGAGTACGAGCGGAAACGCGACCCGAAGAAGACCCCGGAGCCGTTCGGCGGCAAGGGCAAGACGAAGGAGCCGATCTTCGTCGTCCAGCGGCACGACGCAAGGCGCCTGCACTACGACTTCCGGCTCGAGCGGGACGGCGCCCTCGCCAGCTGGGCGGTGCCGAAGGGAGTGCCGCTGGAGCCGGGCCAGCAGCACCTGGCCGTCCACGTCGAGGACCACCCCCTCGACTACGCGACGTTCGAGGGCGAGATCCCGAAGGGCGAGTACGGCGCGGGCACCGTCGAGATCTGGGACAGCGGGACATACGAACTCGTCGAGGAGAAGCGCAACGGTGGGCTTACGGTCCGCCTGTACGGCAAGAAGCTCGAGGGCACGTGGGCACTCGTTCCGGCCAGGCTCAGCGGCGACCCGAAGAACTGGCTCCTCCTCCGCAAGCGTGAGGACGGAGCGCGGCCGGCCGACTCTCGACGGACGTACGCGCCGATGCTGGCGACGCTCGCCGAGACCACGCGGATGCCGCGCGAAGGCTGGGAGTACGAGATCAAGTGGGACGGCTACCGCATCGTCGCCCGGGTCGCGGGGGGCGAGGCAGAGCTTCGCAGCCGCAAGGACCAGGACTACACGGCCCGCTTCGACAAGGTCGCGAGGGAGCTGGTGAAGGCGATGAAGACCCCGGACTGCGTCGTCGACGGGGAGGTCTGCGCCCTCGACCAGGAAGGCCGCCCGAGCTTCTCCGCGATGCAGCAGGCGAAGGCCGATACGCCGATCGTCTACTACGTCTTCGACCTGCTCGAGGCCGACGGCGAGCCGCTCCTCGATCTGCCGCTCGCGAAGCGGCGAAAGCGGCTGAAGAAGCTGCTCGACGGGCGCAACCGCACCGTCCTCTACTCCGAGGGCTTCGACGACGGCACGGCCTTGCTGCGGGCGGCGAAGGAGCAGCGGCTCGAGGGGATCATGGGCAAGCGCCGCGACTCGCGCTACTTCCCCGGCAAGCGCTCGCGCGACTGGCTCAAGTTCAAGACACACGGCGAGCAGGAGTTCGTGATCGCCGGCTACACCCGGGGCAAGGGCCGGCGCGAGTGGGCGTTCGGATCGCTTGTGCTCGGGGTTTACGGCCGAGACGGCCTGGAGTGGGTGGGCAACGTTGGCACGGGGTTCGACGACGACGAGATCGACCGGCTACTGAAGAAGCTGCGACCGCTGGAGCGCAAGGCGTCCCCGTTCGCGAAGCCGCCGAAGATGCCGCGGGTCCGCAAGGACGACGTCGTCTGGGTCGAGCCGAAGCTCGTCGCGGAGGTCTCGTTCGCCGAGTGGACGCACGACGGCCGGCTGCGCGCGCCCGTCTACCAGGGGCTGCGCGAGGACAAGGGTCCGCAGGAGGTGCGGCGGGAGGTTCCCGACGAGTCGCCTGCGAAGATCCCCGACGTCATCCGCAAGGGCAAGCGCGTCCTGCGGCTCTCGAACCTCGACAAGCCGTTCTGGCCCGAGGAGGGCATCACGAAGGGCGACCTGCTCGCGTACTACCGGGACGTGGCGCCGGTGGTCGTCTCGCACGTCCGCGACCGGCCGTTCACGATGAAGCGCTATCCGGACGGCTGGAAGGGCGACCACTTCTTCCAGAAGGACGCTCCCCGGGGCATGCCCGACTGGATCTCGACCGTCAACATCGAGGTCACGACGCGCGACCGGCCGCGGCAG
>JBKPFI010000405.1:0-8801 GCA_046728775.1 Actinomycetota bacterium
TGAACCCGCACGTGAGCGTGATCACGCTCGGGGTCCGCGACTTCGCGGGCGCGCGCCGGTTTTATGCCGAGCGGCTGGGCTGGCCGGTGCAGCAGGAAGACGACAACTGGGTCTGCTTTCTGCTCGGCGGCGGGTCGACGGCCTTTGCGCTCTACCCCTGGGACGAGCTCGCCGAGGACGCCGGGGTTCCGTCGGAGGGGAGCGGTTTCCGCGGCGTCACGCTCGCGTACAACGTGCGCTCCGAGCAGCGCGTCGACGAGGTGCTCACCGAGGCCGCGGACGCCGGAGGGACGATCGTCCAACCGGCGCGGCCGACGCAGTGGGGCGGTTACAGCGGTTACTTCGCGGACCCGGAGGGCTATCTCTGGGAGGTGGCCACCGGCGCGACCCAACTACCCTTCGCGGAATAGCGTCCCCGCCCCTGATCGGAACGGTGGCCGTTGTCGGCTTCCCGAACGTCGGCAAGTCCACCCTCGTGAACCGGCTCACGGAGTCGCGCGCGGCGGTCGTGCACGAGACCCCGGGCGTGACGCGTGACCGCAAGGAGGTCGTCGCCGACTGGAACGGCAGGCGCTTCCGCTTGATTGACACCGGCGGCGTCGACGTCGCGGACCGCTCGCCGATCACGCGCTCGATCGTCGAGCAGGCCCACGCGGCGATCGCGGAGGCCGACCTGATCCTGTTCCTGGTCGACGCGCGCGCCGGAATCACGCCCGGCGACGAGGAGCTCGCGGCCATCCTTCGGCGCGCGCGCAAGCCGGTCTTCCTGCTCGCGAACAAGATCGACGACCCGCGCCAGGACGCGCTCGCGCTCGAGTTCCACCGGCTCGGGCTCGGCGATCCGGTGCCGCTTTCGGCCCAGCACGGCCACGGCACCGGCGACCTGCTAGACAAAATCATCGAGGTTCTAGGGCAAGTTCGTGTACGTGATCCTGAAGCGCGTAGCGCGGGGGAAGACGCGATCCGCGTCGCGATCCTCGGCCGGCCGAACGTCGGCAAGTCCAGCCTGCTGAACGCCCTGCTCGGCGAGGAGCGGGTGATCGTCTCCGAGGTTCCAGGCACGACGCGTGACGCGATCGATACCGTGCTGCAGCGAGGCGACCGCACGTTCGTGCTCGTCGACACAGCGGGTATCCGCCGCAAGCGCAAGCAGCGGCAGGGGATCGACTACTACTCGGAGCTGCGTGCGCTGGCCGCCGCCGAGCGGGCGGACGTCGCCGTCGTGCTGGTCGACTCGAGCGAGGGCCTCGTCGACCAGGATCTCTCGGTCGCCGACATCGCGCGCAAGGCGCAGTCCTCGACGATCGTCGCGCTCTCGAAGTGGGACATCTCCGAGACGAAGCTCGAGGACGTGAGGCCTCGACTCCAGTCGCGCCTGCGTCAGCGGCCGCCGCTGGTGACGATCTCCGCGAAGACCGGCCGCGGCATCTCCCGGCTGCTCGACCGCGTCGAGGAGCTCTACGAGAAGCACGCGGCGCGGATAGCCACCGGCGAGCTGAACCGCTTCCTGGCGGACCTCCGCGAGGCCCGCGAGCCGCCCTCGCGCAACGGCCGCCGCCTGAACCTGCTCTACGGCACGCAGGTACAGGCCCGTCCGCCGCGCTTCCGCTTCTTCGTCAACGACCCCGGCCTGATCACCCGCGACTACGGGTATTGGGTCGAGAACCAGCTCCGGGACCGCTTCGAGCTCGAGGGCGTGCCGGTGTCGATCGACTTCGTCAGGCGTAGTTGACCGACGAGCCCGGGCTTCACCCGCTGGGCCGGAGCGGCCTGCCGGTGAGCCGGGTCGGGCTCGGCCTGGCGGCACTCGGCCGTCCGGGGTACATCAACGTCGGCCACCAAGACGACCTGGCAGAGGGGACCGACGTAGCAGTCATGGAACGGCACGCGCAGCTGGTCCTCGACGCCGCGTACGACGCGGGCATCCGCTATTTCGACGCCGCCCGCTCCTACGGCAGGGCGGAGGCTTTCCTCGCCTCCTGGGTGGGGCGCCGCGCGCTCCCGCCCGGTGCGATGACCGTCGGCTCGAAATGGGGCTACACGTACACCGCCGGGTGGCGGGTGGATGCCGAGAGGCACGAGGTCAAGGACCTGTCGGTGGGGACGCTGCGGCGGCAGGTCGCCGAGAGTAAAGACCTGCTCGGCGCGCACCTCCGGCTTTACCAGATCCACTCCGCGACGATCGAGAGCGGCGTACTCGACGACCGTGCCGTGCTCGACGAGCTCGAGCGGCTGCGTGAGACCGGGCTGGCGATCGGTCTGACCGTCACCGGGGCACGGCAGGCAGAGACGATCGAACGCGCCATCGAGTTCCCCGTCTTCGACACGGTTCAGGCGACCTGGAACCTGCTCGAGCGATCCGCCGAACGGGCGCTGGCGGGGGCCCACGAGGCCGGGATCGGCGTGATCGTCAAGGAAGCGCTGGCGAACGGCCGGCTCACCCTTCGCGGCGACGTTCATCGGCTGCTGGAGATCTCCGAGTACCGCGGGGTCGCACCAGACGCGCTCGCGCTTGCCGCGGCGCTCGCGCAACCGTGGGCGGACGTCGTCCTGAGCGGAGCGGCCACCGCCGAGACCCTGCGCAGCAATCTGGCGGCCCTCAGGCTCGAGCCCTCCGCAGGGGTCGACCGCGAGCTCGGGGCCCTGGCCGAGGAGCCCGCCCGTTACTGGGATGAGCGGGCCGCGCTGCCCTGGAACTGAAGGGCCTAGGTTGTGCGGCGACCGAGCACGAAGCGGTTCTCGGTCCGGTTCAACAGGCGAGCGATGTTGGCCCGGTGGAGCACGAAGATCGCAACCGCCGCGCCCGCCGTGAAGGCGACGACGAGCCACGACGCGCCGAAGAGCAGGGCGAAGAGGGGGAGCGTCGCCGCCGACAGCAGGGACGCCACCGACGTGTAACGGGTGACGAGGAAGGTGACGACCCAGACGGCCGCCATCGCCAGCGTCGCAAGCGGCGCGAGGGCGAGGGCGACTCCGGCGGTGGTGGCCACGATCTTGCCGCCGCGGCGGAAACCCATGAACAGCGGTCGCCAGTGTCCGATCAAAGCTGCGATCCCGGCGAGCAGCCCGATGAGCTCGTTGCCGAGCCAAACTCCGAGGAGCGCCGCCGCGAGGCCCTTCGCGACGTCCAGCAGCGCTACGCACAGGCCGAGCTTGAAGCCTTGCGTGCGCCAAACGTTGGCCGCCCCGGTGTTGCCGCTCCCGACCGTGCGGATGTTCACGCCCGTGACCAGGCGCGGCAGCCAGTAGCCCCACGGCATGCTGCCGAGGAGGTACCCGCTCAGGATCAGGAGAACGTCCCTCATCGGGAGAGTCCAGCACCCACGATTCTACGAGGCGGCCTTGCGGTCAGGATGCGTAACGGTGGGGACGAGTTCCTGCTCCAGCCACCAGTCGACCGTCCGGTGGAGCGTCTCCTCGATCGGCGTGTACCGCAGGCCGAGTGTGCGCGTGGCCTTCGACCCGTCGTAGGCGTGGCCGTGGATCAGTGTTCGCGCCAGCTCGCGGCAGATGCGGGGGCTCTTGCGGCGAACGCGGCCGAGTGCCTCGACGGCCGTCGCGACGGCCATCGCAACGGAGGGAGGCAGCGTGCGCACCGGCCGGTCGACGCCGACGAGCCGTGCCACCAGCCTCAGCCCGTCCCGGACGGACAGCGTCGCGCCGCTCAGGACGTACCGTTCTCCGGGCGTTCCCCGCGAACAGGCCAGCAGATGCCCCTCCGTGCAGTCGGCGATGTCGACGAGGCTGAGCCGCGAGTCGACGACCGCCGGAATTCGGCCGTTCAGGTAGTCGAGCAGCAGTCGGGCCGATCCCGTTGCCCGCCCTGGGCCCTGGACCGAGGCGGGGTTCACGGAGACGACGTCGACCCCGGTCTCGCGCGCGGCCGCGAACACCGCCCGCTCGGCCTCGAACTTCGAGCGCTCGTAGTCGGAGAGGAACCAGCCGCGGTGCGGCGATTCCTCCGACCCGATTGTCCCGCTAGCCTCGCCCAGCGTCGCCGCGGACGACGTGTACACCACCCGCTGAACGCCGGCTCGAGCCGCAGCGCGGACGACGTTCTCCGAGCCCCGGACGTTGACGTCGTACAGCGGCGAGGGATCGCGGAGGCAGAAGGCATTGGCACCGGCGGCGTGGTACGCGACCTCGCAGCCACGCATCGCGGCCGCCAGCGCATCGAGGTCGAGGACGTCTCCGGGCACGGGCTCCGCGCCGAGCGCGGCGAGCTCGCTCGCCGAACTGTCCGACCGCGCCAGCGCCTTCACGTCGTTGCCGGTGCCGAGCAATCGCTCCACGAGGGCACACCCGATGAGCCCCGTGCCGCCGGTGACGAGGAGCGAGGAGCTCAATCCGACAAGGCCGAGGAGAAGCGGGCCAGGTACTCCACGGCCGAAGCCACCGTGATCGCGGCTGCGGCGATCATGGCCCACTCGTCGACGCGCCAAGGCCCGAGTGGGTCGCCGAGGTGGAGGATGGCCAGGAAAATCGCAACGAACTGGGCGTTCGTCTTCAGCTTCCCCCAGATCGAGGGCGGGAAGACCGTCCCCTCGGCGGCGACCACACCGCGCAGGCCGAGGATCAACAGCTCTCGCCCGATGATGATCGCCGCGATCCAAGGGGAGGCCCGGTCGACGTCGACGAGGGCGATAAGGGCCCCCGTGACGAGCAGCTTGTCGGCGGTCGTGTCGAGAAAGGAGCCCAGCTTCGTCGTCACCGCCCAGCGGCGCGCCAGGTAGCCGTCGGCGAAGTCGGTCATCGCCGCGACTGCGAACACGATCGCGGCTGCGGTGTATGCGGAGCTCCGATCGGGCCCGGCCAGGATCAGCGCCATCACGACCGGCACGGCCACGATCCGGGTGTAGGTGAGCCCCGAGAGAAGCGACCTCGGTGCGGCCACCCGCGCGATCACGTGCCGCTCCCGGAGGGGACCGCTGTGGGCTGTGCCGCCTCGCCCTGGACGAGAGCCCTGACCTCCGCCGCCGAGGAGAGCCCCAGCGCCTCGTGCGCGAGCCCGCGCGCAGCCTCGAGGTCGACGCTTCGGACGGCCTGCTTGACGGCCGGAAGCGCGGGCGCGTTGGCACTCAGCTCAGCGATCCCGAGGCCGACCAGCACCGGGACGGCGGTCGGGTCCGACGCCAGCTCGCCGCAGATCCCCACCCACCGCTCGTGCCGGCTCGCAGCCTCGGCGACGATTCGGATCAGGCTCAGGACGGACGGATGGAGACCGTCCGCCAGGGCGGCGACGGCCGCGTTGCCGCGCTCGGCGGCCAGCGTGTACTGCGTAAGGTCGTTGGTGCCCAGCGAGAAGAAGTCGACCTCGGGCGCGAAGACCTCTGCGGCCAGCGCCGCCGCCGGCACCTCGACCATGACCCCGACCTCCAGGTCCTCGGGCACGGCCGTTCCCGTCCGCATGAGCTCCGAGCGGACTCGGTCGAGCACCGACCTCGCCTGCCGGTATTCCTCGAGGGTCGCCACCATCGGGAACATCACTTTCAGTGGATGCTCCGCCGAGGTCCGCAGCGCCGCCCGTAGCTGCGTCTCGAGCAGGTCCGGGCGCTCCAGCGCGAGCCGGATTCCGCGGACGCCCAGGAACGGGTTCGCTTCCGCCTGGGCGGGCAGGTAGGGGAGCGGCTTATCGGCGCCCACGTCGAGCGTGCGCAGCACGAGCGGCCGCCCCTCCAGTGCCGCTGCGATCTGGCTGTACGCCTCGTACTGCTCGTCCTCGCTCGGCATCGAGTCTCGCTCGAGGAACAGGAACTCGGTGCGCAGGAGCCCGACGCCCTCGGCGCCGTTCGCAAGCGCGGCCGGCACGTCGTCCGGCGAGCCGATGTTCGCGACGACCTCGATGCGGTGCCCGTCACGGGTCAGGGCCGGCTCGGCGGCGCGGGCGCGAGCCTCCCGAGCCGCCTCTTCCCGGAGGGCGCCTTGCCGCCCGGACTCAGCCACGAGCTCGTCGCTCGGCTCCACGTACACGGCACCCGCATCCCCGTCCAGGAGCAGCTCAGTGCCCTCGGGGACCTCCAGGAGCGCCTTGCCGAGCCCGACCGCGGCCGGAATCCCGAGCGAGCGGGCGAGAATCGCGCTGTGCGACGTGGGGCTGCCCGCAGCCGTGGCGATGCCGCGCGCGAGCTCCCGGTCGAGGGCGGCCGTGTCTGCGGGAGTGAGGTCGGCCGCGACCACGATCCCGGGACGGGCCAGGGAGGGCCCGGCCGCCTCGCCCGTGAGGGCCGCGACGACCTGGCGCGCCACGCCCGTCAGGTCCTCGGCGCGGGTCCGCAGGTAGTCGTCGTCGAGGCTGCGGTAGTCCGCGGCGACGGCCTCGGCCGCCGTGTACCAGGCCTCGGCCGCGTTCCGGCCCTCTTCGAAGATCGCCCGCCGTGCGGGCTCCAGCAGCGCGTCGTCGTCGAGGAAGAGCAGGTGCGCGTCGAAGATGGCCGCGCTGTACTCGCCAGCCCGGGCCGCGACCGACCGCCGTGACGCGGCGATCTCGGCGCGTACGTGCTCGAGCGCCCCCGTGAGCGCTTGCCACTCCTCCGCGGGATCCCGCGACGAGCCGGTCGGGATCACGGGCGCGGCCCAGCGGAGGTGGCGAGCCGGGCCCGACACGATTCCGGGGGCGCCCGGAAGGCCGGTGAGGCCTCCGTCAGGCGTAGGCCCCGCAGGCGCTGCCACGGGAGCGGGAGCGGTGACGGGGGCCGGTGCCTCGTCGAAGTCGCGGGCGGCGAGCTCGGCGAGCGCGTCGAGCGCCGCCGCCGCCCGCGGACCGTCTGCCGAGACCAGGACCTCGTCCCCCTGACGGATCCCGAGGGTGGCCAGTCCGTTCAGGCTTCGGCCGCTTGCGGGCCCGCGCCCGCTCGTCAGGTTGGTCACCTGCACGTTCGCATCGAAGTCGCCTACGGTCTGGACGAACCGTGCGGCCGGGCGGGCGTGCAGTCCTAGCGGGTTTCGGATCTCGAGGCGAAGCGTCGGCCCCTCTTCCGGAGGAGTCGCCGGCCGCCCAGCCGCCGAGGTCTCCGGCTCACCGGCGCCGAGGTGCGCCACCTTCCCCTCCAGCCCGCCTCTAGCCTCGACCGCCACGTCCGCGAGCGGCGCCCCGAGCTTCGCGGAGACCGCCGCCGCCACGGCTCCCTCGACGAGCGGGGCCTCGCAGAGGAGCACGCGACCCCGCTGCTCGGGTGTCAGCAGCTCGAGCGCGGTCTCGGCGCTGAGGACGGCGCTGCCGAGATCCATCAACACGAGCACGCCGTCACCGGAGTCGGCCTGGGCGATCGCCTCCGCCACGCGGACCGCATCCGTACCGAGGGCGGGCTCCGGGGCCTCGATCCCTCCGGCGAGCTCTAGTCGAACGTCCGGGCCGGCCATCTCCGCAGCGAGCTCACGCACGCCGGCCGCCAGCGTGGCGCTGTGCGAGACGATGACGATCCCGACCATCGGCGCTAGGCCGCCGCGCCGAGCCCATACGCCCTGTGCAGCAGCTCCACGGGGTGAACCGAATGCACGCCCGCCCCGTGCTCGATCTGCCAACGGCACGTTTCGCTGTCGCACGCGGCGACGTCAGGCTCGGTCTCTCGCACCTGCCGAAAGAGCCCTTCTCCGACCGCCATCGAGATCTCGTATTTCTCACGCTTCAGCCCGTACGTGCCGGCGACGCCGCAGCAATCCGCTTCGAGCTCGATCGCCCGGAGCTCGGGGATGAGGGCGAGCAGGTCGAGCGCGGGCTTGCCGATCCCGTGGCCCTGCTGCTGGCACGGTGCGTGGTAGGGGACGGTCAGCGCGAGCGGCCGGAAGTCGGTCCGCAGCTCCCCGCGCTCGTGCAGCAGGAGCAGGAGCTCGCATAGGTCGAACATCGCTTCGCTCACCACCCGCACGTCCTCGTCCTCGAGATCGAGAATCTCACGGGCCTCGCGCTTCAGCATCAACCCGCAGCTCGTCGAGTTCGAGACGATCGCACGGCCTTCACGCGCATGGGGCGCGAGGCGCGCCGCGAGCCGCCGCACGTACGCACGGGCGGCCGGAAAGTTCCCGTTCGACTGGAGCGGCAGGCCGCAGCAATCCTGGGGCGGAATCACGACGTGGAAGCCGTTGTGCTCGAGGACCTCGACCGTCATCCGCCCCACGTCCGGCTCGTAGTAGTTCGTGCCGCAGGCATGGAAGTAGACCACCGTCCTCTCCGCGGCCGGGCTGACGTGCTTCTTCGCCCAGCGTTGGAACGTCCGACCGGCGAAGCGGGGAAGCGGAGCGTGGCGATGAACTCCGAGCGCGCGCTCGCCGACGCGCCGGAGCAGCTGGTTACGGAGCGTCCAGTTCGCGAGCGGCGCGACCGGAGTGCCGAGCCGGCCGAGTACGGTCGGACGGGCGATGAGCTGGTTGCGCAACGGGATTCCCCGTTCCTCCCACATCCGGGCCCGTGCGCGGGTGTTGATCTCGGCGATCTTCACCCCGTGCGGACACACCTGCGTGCAGATCCCGCAGCCGGAGCAGTAGTCGAGCGAGGAGTCGGGTGAGGCGCCGTCCACCCGATACCGCTCCGCCTGCGGCCCGACGTACTTCGGGCCCGGGAAGAGCGGCGTCGCCTGCGAGAACGGGCAGAACGTCTCGCAGATCGTGCACTTCACGCAGTGATCGAGGGAATCGCGTACGAGTTCTGTCACGACGTTCGCTCGAGGATCGCGGAGGCCGCAGCGTAGCCCGTCGCGAGGCTGATGCCGTTGCCGGACGCCTCTCTCCACGGCGTGGCTCCTGCGAGCGTCGCGCCCGCCGCGTGGAGGTTCTCGAACACCGGGGCGCCTTCGGCGTCCACGGGG
>JBKPFI010000346.1:0-4942 GCA_046728775.1 Actinomycetota bacterium
GTTGGACAGAGCGAGGACGACCAGCCCGAGATCTCCAGCCAAACCAGACGCGTAGCGTGCTCATTGGGCAACCTCGCGAGCGGTTCGTTGGACACGTAGCGTGCTCATGGGGCTCCGATCTGCTCCTCGTAGCGCTGGACCTCGGCCCGCGCCGAATCTTCGCTTCGCAGCGAGTGGTCGAACAGCTTTCGCCGCTCGCTCTGGCTCAGCTGGGAGGCAAGGAGCGGGCTCACGTAGACCGGGCGGTAGAGGTGTACGTTGCCGACGACGTTCCACGGAACGCCCTGGTAGACGGCGACGTGGCCGTCGTCCTCCACCCCGACGAAGTGCGATCGCCACAGGCCCACGAGCACGGCGCCCGCGGCTGCGATGACGAGGAGGAACGCGAGCGCGGCAAAGATTAGGCCGCGCCTTCGGCGCCGCGGCGCCCCCGCTGGACGCCTGCCGTCCTCTGCCGCGAGCGCGGGCATGCGGTCGAGCTCGTCGAGCGTCTCCTCCTCGTCGTGCTCGACCGGCGGCAGGGTGACGGTCTTCTCGGTCTCGTCGCTGTCGGCGATCTCGAAGAAGACGACCGTGATGTTGTCCTCGCCGCCGCCCTTGTTGGCTGCGCGTACGAGCGCCTTGGCGGCGGCGCGGAGGTCGTCCCGGTTCCGCTCGACCTCGTTCAAGATCGTCTCGTCGTCGACCATCGAGCTGAGGCCGTCCGAGCAGAGCAGGAAGAGGTCTCCCGGCCTGGTCTCGACGGAGAACGTGTCGACGTCGACGTCCGGGTCGGTGCCGAGCACGCGCGTGATCACCGAGCGCTGCGGGTGGCCCTCCGCCTCCTCGGGCGAGAGCTTCCCGCTGCGGACGAGCTCGGCAACCAGCGAGTGGTCCTCGGTCAGCTGCTCGAGCCGCCGGTTGCGAATCAGGTAGGCGCGCGAGTCGCCGACGTGGCCGATCGCGACGCGGCCGTCCTCGACGAGCGCGACGGTCATCGTCGTGCCCATCCCGGAGGCGGCCGCGTCCTCCGACTGGCGCTCGTAGACGCGCCGGTTCGCCGCCTGGATCAGCTCGTCGACACGCTGCTCGCCGTCGCCTTCGCGCTGCGAGGTGTCGTCGCGGAGCGCCGCGGCGGCGAGACCGGAGGCCAGCTCGCCGGCCTGCGCGCCGCCCATGCCGTCTGCGACGGCGAAGAGCGGCGGCTCGCAGACGTACGCGTCCTCGTTGTGGCGCCTCCTGCGGCCGGTGTCCGTCAGGCTCGCGCTGCGCCCGAGCCGCGTGCTCACAAGCTACTCCTCATGTTTCGTACCTCAGCTCGGTCTCGCCGATCCGCACCACGTCACCGGGCGTGAGCCGCTTCGGGTGCGAGAGCTGGACGCCGTTCAGGTAGGTGCCGTTCGTCGAGCCGACGTCCTCGAGCCAGACGCCGTCGCGGCGCGGCTCGATGCGCGCGTGCTCGGATGAGGCGTACTCGTCGCCGGTCAGGTCGACGTCGTTGCGCGACCCGCGGCCGACCAGCAACGAGGAGGAGTCGAGCGACACCTCGTCGCCCTCCTCGAGGGCAGGGCTCGAGACGACCACGAGCCGGCCGCTGTCGACGCGGTGCTCCTCCTGCGAGAGGCCGGGAACCGAGCCCGGTGCGAGCACGAAGCTCTCCTGCGGCATCCGCACGTCGCGGGCCGCCGAGCGGACGATCCTCCAGATAAAGAGGTAGAGGAGGACAATGAAGACCAGCTTGAGGACGAGCAGGGCCTCCTCGACGGCGATGTCTGCGAGCATCACTGCCACTTCCAGTAATGCCGTCTAGCTTCTGGGTCGCGAGCACCAAGCCAGGGGCCGCGCTCGTCTGCGGCCAAGGCTGGTTGCCTTGGCAAGGGCGAGGGTGGTTCCTGGCGCCGCGTGATCGCGGGCCAGAAGCGGGCATGTATTGCTGGGAGGGGCACTACTTCGATTCGGTCTCCCGCCGGAAGACGAGCTCGGTCGAGCCGAGCGTGATCCGATCGCCCTGCCGCAGCTTCACCCGCTTCTGGCGGCGCCCGTTCACCTCCATCCCGTTCGTCGAGTCGAGGTCGATTGCCCAGTAGGCGGCACCCTCCTGTCGCACCTCGGCGTGCCGGCGAGAGACGTTCGGGTCGGGGAGCTGGATGTCGCACTCCTTCGAGCGGCCGATGGTGACCCGCGTGCCGTCGAGCTCATGCTTCGTCCCGTTGACGGTGAGGCTGACAATCTCGCGTCCGAGCCCGAGCTCCTCGGCCGACACCGCCTCCGTCTCGGCGGGCTTGCGGTAGACCATCGTTCCCGCGGGCTCGGCCTGCTCGGGCGGCTCGCCCGGTTGCGGCGTCGCACTCTGCACCATTCGCGTTGCGATCCCGAACTCGCCCATCTCGAGGTCGTCGTCGGTCTCGAACAGGACCTCAGGCGGCGAGAGCAGCTCGTAACGCTCGCGGCGTGCGTTCTCGGCGAGGTACTCCTGCAGCTCGCTGCGCAGCGAATCCTCGTAGTTCGCGAACTGTTCCCGGTCGGACGGCGCGAGGTAGACGGTGTACTCGTTCGGCGCGTAGACGCGGGACACCGAGATCACTCGATGGTCCTCCATCTCCTTGACGAGCTTGCGCGCGAGCTCGACCGGCTGCACGTGCGTGCGGAAGGCGCGGCCGAAGACCCCTTCGAACAGGCCTTCGATCTTGTGCTCGATGTTTCTGAGGACGCTCATTCGACCCGGTGTTCCCCGGGTCTCGAATGCTAACTCCGGGCCCTGCGCGCCTGACCTGTTCCCCAGGACGGCCGGGGCAGGCCGAGCTCCGGGAGACGGGGGTGCAGTGCGAGGGCGGCGCAGGTTGCCCAGGCGGTCAGGACGAGCGGAGTCGCGGCTACGGACGGCGCGGGAAGGAGCGTCAGGGCGATCAGGGCGGCGCCGAGGCCCGCGATCGCCCAGACGCCGCGACGGCGGGCGTACGGGAGCGCCACTGCGGCCGCCGCGAGCACGGCGGCTTCGAGGAGCAGGACCGGATGCGCATCGAGCGCGCGGAGCAACGCGGTGGCGACGGCGAACGGGTCGTCGCTGCCCGCGATCCCGAGCCCCTTCGGCGGCGCCGCTCCCGTGAAGGGCAGCGGCGCGTAGCGTAGGCCGGCGACCAGCGCCGCCAGCAGCACCGCCGCTGCTACCTGGATCGCACGGCGGGCCCGGCCCGCGATCGCCTGCGCGGCCAGCGGCAGCAAGCCGAGCGCGAGCACCGGCGCGAGCAGCGGCCCGACCACGAGGAACAGGCCGGTGCGCGGCGCACGCCACGAGAAGGCAAGCCAGCTGCAGGCGACGGCCGCGTAGGCCAGAGCTAGGCCCGAGGAGATGTTCCCGAGCGGGAACACGGGCACGGCCAGCGTGAAGGCGAGGCCGAGCCGTGGCCGCGCGAGCGTCAGTGCGCCGCCAAGAACGGCGAGCAACGGCACGAACAGCTCGGGGAAGAACGGCAAGGCTCCGGTCGTCCAGCCGGCGAACAGCGCCGCGGCGGCGGGCGCGGCGAGGCGCAGAGGCGCGCGCGGCGGGGTGGGGATCGTCGTCCTCGTCTTCGTCTTGCGCCGGCGGAGCGGCTCGGCGAAGGCGTCTCGCAGCTCGGAGGCGAGCCTCGCCGCGGGAGGCCGGCGGGCCGGGTCGAGCGCGAGCATCCGGTCCACGAGCGCGCACAGCGGCTTGGGCAGGTCGGGCCGCACCTGGGAGAGCGGCGCGGCGCCCGTCTCGATCCGCTTCGCCGTTTCCAGGAGCGAGCCGTTCCAGAACGGGTGCCAGCCGGCGAGCGCCTCCCAGAGCATCGTCCCGACCGCCCAGACGTCTGCAGGGGGCCCGCCCGACTCCCCGTGCACGAGGCGCTCGGGGGGCACGTAGGCGAGGGTTCCCGGGACGTCGCCGGTCGCAGTGAGCGACTCCTCCTCCGCGAGCTGGGCGAGCCCGAAGTCCAGCAAGCGCACGGAGAGCTCGTCCCCCTCGGCCAGCAGCACATTTGAGGGCTTCACGTCGCGGTGGACGATTCCGCGCGCGTGCGCATGCGCGAGCCCGTCGAGTACCTGTGCCGCCGTCTCCACCACCGCCGCGTCGTTCAGGTCGCCGGCGCGCAGGGCCTGGCGCATCGTCTGCCCCGGCACGTACTCGTAGGCGATGTAGACGTTGCGGCCATCGCGGTCCAGGCCGTACGCCCGCAGGCAGCGCTCGTGCCGAAGCCGCGCCGCCGCGAGCGCCTCGCGCTCGGCCCGCGTCGCGGCCTTTCCCTCGCGCGGGACGATCTTCAGCGCGACGTCGAGACCGGTGTGCTCGTCGCGCGCGAGCCAGACCGAGCCGGAGCCGCCGCTGCCGAGCGGTCGCAAGGGCCGGTAGCGCTCGGCCACGAGCTCGCTCGGCGACAGGGCAAGGGCGGCTTCGGCCATGGAGCCCCTTCGTTTCGCGCTCCGCGGAAGAGTCCTGCCCCGGCCGACGGAGTCGCTAGAGTGAGCCGACTTTTTCCTGCAAAAGCCGGGCCGTGACAGAGCACGACACCGACATCGACTTTGACTTCTTCGAGGAGGAGGAGCCGCCGACCCAGGAGGCCACGCGGGAGCGGCTGATCCCTCGGCGAGGCCCGCGCGGGCCGCGGCGCCCGCCCAGCGCTCCCACGAACCTGACACCTCTGCTGCGCCTGGTCGGGTTGATCGCGTTCGCGATCCTGATCGTCGTCCTGCTCGTCTTCTGGATCCAGAGCTGCAGCGAGGCGAGCAAGGAGAAGACCTACAAGGACTACATGAGCAACGTCTCCGAGGTCGCGGGCTCCTCGCAGCAGATCGGGCGCGGCCTCAGTAACGCCTTCGCCGCGCAGGGCCTGAAAGAGGCGCAGCTCGAGCAGCGCATCGCCGGCCTGGCCCGGCAGGAGCAGCTCGACGTCGAGCGGGCGCGGGAGATCACGCCGCCGGGGACGCTGCGAGACGAGCACGCGGC
>JBKPFI010000255.1:0-4788 GCA_046728775.1 Actinomycetota bacterium
GTCATGGGCCAGTCGAAGGCGCTCTGCGAGTGGATCGTCGAGGCCTACGGCGCGCGGGAGGACATCGCGACCCGCTTCGTCGCGGTGCGCTTCGGAAACGTGCTCGGCTCCTCCGGCAGCGTGATCCCGATCTTCCGCCGCCAGATCGGCAAGGGCGGGCCGGTGACGGTCACGCACCCGGACATGACGCGCTACTTCATGACGATCCCGGAGGCTGCCTCGCTGGTCGTGCAGGCCGGCGCGATCGGCGGCCAGGGCGACGTCTTCGTCCTCGACATGGGCGAGCCCGTGCGGATCCTCGACCTGGCGATGCAGATGATCCGCCTCTCGGGGAAGGATCCGGAGCGCGACATCGACATCCAGATCGTCGGCACGAGGCCGGGCGAGAAGCTGCACGAGGAGCTCTGGGGAGCGGGCGAGACCGCGGTGCCGACGCCGCACCCGAAGATCATGCGGGTCAGCGGCACGGTGGTGGACGCCGCCTGGCTGCAGGAGGAGCTGACGGAGCTCGAGCGGCTGGTCGCGGAGGGCGAGACGCTCGAGGTCGTCTCACGCCTATCGACGATGATGCGCGCGCCGCGCCTCGCGGAAGCACGAGCGCCGGAGCACGCTCCCGAAGAAGACACACTTTCGGGACAGAAGCTGAGCTAGAACCGTCTGCCGCCGAGGCTAGGGTGGCCCGGTGGACGAGCGGGCGATCCTCGAGGGCCTGAACCCGGAGCAGCGCCGCGCCGCCGAGGCGGTATGCGGGCCGGTCTGCATCCTCGCCGGCGCAGGCTCGGGGAAGACGACGACGATCACGCGACGGATCGCATGGCAGGTCGCGTCGGGCGCACGGCGCTCGGACGAGATCCTTGCGGTCACCTTCACCGACAAGGCGGCCGGCGAGATGCGCGCGCGACTGCGGCGGCTCGGGGTCGACGGCGTCGAGGCGCGCACGTTCCACTCCGCGGCATTGGCGCAGCTGCGGCGCGCCCGAGGCGAGCCGCCGGGCCGGATCCTTGCCACGAAAGCGCTCCTGCTGCGCCAGATCGGGAACACGCTGCCGCCGCCGTACCGCTTCCGGCCCGCGGGCGACCTCGCGACCGAGGTCGAGTGGGCGAAGAACCGACGCCTTACCCCACAGAGCTACCGCAACGGCCTCAACGGGCACGAGTCGCCGATCCCGGACGACCTGATAGTCAAGGTCTTCCGCGAGTACGAGCGGCGGAAGGAAGCGGCAGGCCTGATCGACTTCGAGGACCTGCTCGAGTTGGCGATTCGCCTGTACGAGGAGGACGAGTGGGCGCTGGCCGCGCTACGGGAGCGGTACGCGGCGTTCACCGTCGACGAGTACCAGGACGTAAACCTGCTGCAGCAGTCGCTGCTCGAGCTCTGGCTGGGCGCGCGCGACGAGCTCTGCGCGGTCGGCGACGACTACCAGTCGATCTACGGGTTCACGGGCGCGTCGCCTGAGTGGCTGCTCGGCCTCGCCTCGCGGTTCCCACAGGCGACGGTCGTGCGACTGGAGGAGAACTACCGCTCGACGCCACAGGTGCTCTCGCTCGCCAACCGCTTGGTGCCGAAGCTCGGCGGCGCCGAGAAGACGCTCCGCGCCACGCGTCCGGACGGGCCGGAGCCCGCGCTGCGTGGGTTCGACTCGCCTGAGGACGAGGGCGTATTCGTCCTCGAGCAGGTGCGTGCGCTGCGCGCGGAGGGCGTGCCCTACGAGGAGATGGCGGTGCTGATGCGGCTGAACGCGCGCTCGGTCGACTTCGAGGAGCTCTTCGCGGACGCCGACGTCCCGTTCCAGGGCGCGGCACTGCTCTCACGCGATGCCGCTCGGCAGCTGCTGAAGGGCCTGCGCGGCGCGGGCTTCGGCTCGCTTGCGCAGGAGGTGCGGCGAGTCGCGCGTCAGCAGGGGCTGGTCGACCCCGTGCCCGACGGCCTCGGGGAGCGCGAGCTCGTCCGGCAGGCCGACCTGGCGCGCCTGTGCAAGCTCGCGGAGGAGTTCGACGACGACGGCTCGCGCACGGTCGAGCAGTGGGTCGAGTGGCTCCGGGCCAGGTTCGATCATGGGGCAGACAACGGCTCTGCCGGCAGAGCCGGCAAAGCCTCCTTGGGCGTCGCAAGCGAGCGCCCTCGCGGCGTGCACCTGCTCACGTTGCACCGGGCGAAGGGGCTCGAGTTCGACGCGGTGTTCCTGCCGCGGGTCGAGGAGAAGGAGCTGCCGTGCAAGCCGGCGATGCGCGTCCCCGCTCAGCTCGCGGAAGAGCGGCGTCTCCTCTACGTCGGCATCACCCGGGCGCGGCGCCACCTCGTTCTTACGTGGTCCGGGAAGCCGAGCCGCTTCCTGGTCGAGCTCGGCGTCTCGGCCGCGCCTCCGCCTGCGGTGCGGAAGGCGCGTGTCGAGGAGCCGGAGAATCCGACCTACCAGGCGCTCAAGCGCTGGCGCCTGCAGCGCGCGAAGTCGGACGAGATCCCGGCGTACGTGGTCTTCCACAACTCGACGCTGGCCGAGATCGCCGCCCGCCAGCCGAAGACGATCGCGGAGCTCGCCTCCGTGCCCGGGGTCGGCCCGGCGAAGCTCGAGCGCTACGGGCGGGACTTGCTCGCGGCGCTCGCGGCGGCCTAGACGTCTTCGGGCCGCACAACGAAGCTCGGATCGACGGCCTCCGGGTTGATCCCGACGAGCTCCCATTCCGTCAGCTCCGGCCACAGTACTCGGTGGGCGACGTAAGGGTCGGTCTCCACCAGCGTGCGCGCTGCCTCGACGCTCTCGCAACGAAGCAGATATGCCGCAACGGAGTCGGCGATCGGCTGCGCGAAGCCGCCACCGAGGAGGACGAGGTTTCGCTCGATCAGCGAGTCGATGAAGCGCTCGTGCTCCACCGCGTGGAGAGGCTCGTCCTCGAGCTGTTCGCCGGCCTTGAGCACGACCAGGACGTACACCTACGCCTCCTCGCGAGCCGTGAGCAGGAGGTCAAGCATCGACGCGGGGTCGCGCCGCACGCGCTCCGGCTCGCCCTCGCGCTTGCGCAGGTCGAGGGCGCGCGGGTCGGTGAGCGGGATCAGCCGCCCCTCGCGGATGAGCGACTCGTCGACGCCGCCGAGACGCCCGCCGTACGTCGTGTAGACCGGGACGCCGAGGGCGACCGCCTCGCGGTTCATCGTCCCGCCCGCCGACACGACGAGGTCCGAGAAGGCGATCAGGCTCTGGCCGTCGACGGCGCGGTCCGGCACCTGCACCGACGGCAGCCCCAGCCGGCGCACGAAATCGCGCTGCTCGGGCGTGCGCGGGAGCACGAGAGCGTGCACGGACTCGTCCCGGCCGAGGTGGTCGAGCACCTGCGGGAAGAGCGGGTTCGAGCGGCGGTGGTAGAGCGAAACGTCCGGCGGCGTGCGGACGACGACGAGGGTCCGCGCCGGATCGATCTCGAACTGCTCGAGCGCGCGACGGTCCGGCTCGAAGTCGGCGAGGTAGTACTCCTCCTTCAGGCCCTGGTACTGCAGCAGCTTCGGAGCGCGCGCGCCGTAACGCTCGAGGCGTTCCGGTGGGATGGCGTCCGGGACGACGACGCGCGTGGCGGCGCGGCAGCCGAGCTGGTGCTGCAGCCAGGCGAACTCGTAGTCGAAGGTGGTCGAGCTCGGAATTCCGAGCCGCCGCGCGGTCAGCGTCAGCTCGTGCGAGCCGTGCGCGAGGGCGACGTCGAAGTCGCGCCCGCGTGCCCAGCGCCGAAGCTCACCGAGGCGCGCCGTCAGCGAGCGGGCCTTCCCCAGGCGCGAGCGCCCTCCGTGCCGGCCGAGCACGTCCGCTTCGACGCCGTGCAGCTCGAGCAGCTGCACCGTCTGCGCGTAATCGCGCGCCGTGACCTCGACCTGGTCGCCCCGCTCGCGCAGCAACCGGAGCAAGGGCCGGAACACCAGCACGTGCGCCGGCGCCGTGATGTCTACCCAGACTCTCAGAGCGCCTTTCAGAAGGACGCTTCGCCGTGGAGACGCGACGGGTGGTGCGTGGCAAGGACGCAAACGCGTACGCGTTCTCGGATCACGCGAGGATAGGGGCGCGACTGAGGACGCCGTCCACGCGCCGCGCAGCGCGGCCCCACGGCACAAGACTTCGTCTTGAAAGGCGCTCTCATAGCCGCTCGACGACGCGGAAACGAATCGCCTCGATCAGCGTGTCATCGGGAATCGTCCGCTCGAAGAAGCGCTCGTGGGCCTCGCGCCAGTCCTCGAGCGACTCGAAACCCTCGCCTTCGTCTCTGACGAACTGGAGGTCGAGCTCGCGGGCCGGCACGACCCGCGCCTCGGTCACCTCGACGATCGCCCTCGGTGTCCCTTCGGCATCCTCGACCACGTAGCGGGCTCCGGTGCGAGTCGGAGGCTCCTCTTCGGCGAGACCCGCGGTCGCGGTCTTCTCGCCTGCGAGCACCGCCTCTACGAGGCGCTGCCGCAGCTCGGTTCCCGGGTACCCGAGCTCGAACTCAGGAAGGTCGCTCAGTGGACGAGCGCCTCCAGCCGCGGCTCGCTCAGGGCGCCGGGCTCGCGCTCGACGTGCCGCTCGTGCCAGAGGGTGAAGGCGAGCAGACCCCAGAGCTGCCGCGAGAGGTCCTCCGTGCCCGCGACGTGGCGGTCGATCAGCGCAGTCACCGCCTCGGACCGGAAGAAGCCCTGTCGGCGGAGACTCTCGGCGCTGAGGGTCTCCCGCGCGAACGGCTCGAGCTCGCCACGCAGCCAGGCCGCCGCGGGGATCGAGAACCCACGCTTCTTGCCGCGGACGATTCGCTCGGGCACGAGTGGCGCGAC